>NZ_JACHTO010000007.1:0-74986 GCF_020135895.1 Campylobacter sp. 2457A
AGTTTGTGTTGATGTTTAGTCATGGTGCTGGTGCTTGTGTTTTTATGAATTTTTTATTTTTATTAGGGCGTTTTTATAGTATTGATTATTTTTGTGGAGGTGAAGGGGATGTGCGCTATAGTAAGTTTTATAATAGACTTTTAGAGTTGAAAAATGAAAGAAATATTGTTACTATTAGTGATGTTCATCCGCTATGGTATGGCAATCAAACCAAAAGAGATAAATTATTTTCATCTTTTCAAAAAATAACACCTATTTTATTTCAAATTAGAGATCCTATGGAATTAATAAAACATGCATATGGTAATAAATGGGGAAATGATTTAGCTAAATCAAGAGATTTTGATCTAACTTTTAAATTCGATGATATTGTAAAAGAAGTTCAAGAATATACTTATGATTTGCCAGATGATCTAGAGGGGCAAAGACCTCAAAGTTTTTTATGGAAAACTTTAAAAGATTGTTTTTCAAAATTTACAGATTGTACCTATCTGGATGTTTCTAAGATAAGGGGCAGGGAAACTATAAAGACTATGCAAATTTTGGCCAAAAAATTTAATTTTCAAAGTCCAAAACAAGAAGATGAGGATTATCTAACAAGAAAATTATTTGGCGGAAATTTATATTTTTTATTCCCTTTGATACTCTATGTCAATAAAGAAGATTTGTTAAAATCAAAACGCAATATAAATGTTAATAAAAAAGCAGATAGCATTATAATTTATATTAAAGCTTTAGAGCATGATAAGAATTATATAGATCTTTATCGTGAAATTGGATTGCCAAAAACAGATAATTTAATCGGTATTTATATTAAAAAAGATGATTATTCTCAATTAAAAAAAGACAGCATTTTTTGCGAAGAAGTATTTTTATATATAAAAAAATTAATGGAAAAATTATATCATAGAATTCAAATAGAAGATAATTTAATGCTTAAAGTTGAAGATGTTTTAAAACATTTACGCAGCAACTCAAGTGCTAGGGTAAGTGCCAAAAATATTTTAGATGAAGAACTTATTTACATAAAACAACATCGCCCAGATATAGTAGCTTCTTGGAAATACTACCAAGAATTTGAAAAAATGTGTGAGGAATTGGATGGTAAAAATGAAATAACAAATAAAAAATAGCAGCAATTAATAAAGCCATTAAAGATATTAAGATATAATTTAAAAATCAATTTAAAGGAGAGTTATGAAACAAGGTGATTTTACAGAAGTTGCAAAGCATTATCACAATAGGCCCGCTTATAGTCCATTTTTATTGGAAAAATTGGTTGCTTGTATCAATGACAATAAAAAGGATCTAAAAGATCTTAATATTGTTGAAGTTGGAGCTGGAACAGGTAAGCTTACTAAGATGTTAGCTCAAATGTTTGCATGCCAAATCAATGCAGTAGAGCCAAATGATAATATGCGCGAAGAAGGAAAAAAATTCACTCAAGAACTTTCTAATATCTCTTGGCATAAAGGAAGTGGCGAACAAACTCATATGCAAGATCAAAGTGCGGACTGGGTTATCATGGCTAGTTCTTTTCACTGGACAGATCCAAATAAATCTTTACCCGAATTTGCAAGAGTGTTAAATGGGGGGGGTATTTCACTGCGATCTGGAATCCTCGTCACATTGTAGAGGGTTCGCTTTTTGATGAGATCGAAAAGGAGATTAAACATATTGTTCCAGAGCTTGCTCGTGTGAGCAGTGGAAGTCAAAATGTTAAAAAATGGGAAGAAATCCTCGTTTCAACAGGGGATTTTACAGACTGCTTTTTTATGGAATGTGATTATAAAGAAATTTGGGATAAAGAACGTTATCTTGGAGCTTGGCATTCTGTAAATGATATACAAGCACAAGCAGGTGAAAAAAGATGGAAAGAAATTTTAGAAATGATAGAGGCTAAAATTTCAAAAATGCAAAATATAGAAATACCTTATAAAATAAGGGCTTGGACAGCTAAAAAAGCTGATTAAATTTTTAAAGGAATATAAATGGAAAAATTAGTAGAACAAGTATGGGATTACACCAAGCATGCAAAATTTTATAGCTATAGACCAAACTATGCGCCAAAAACTATAGACATGTTGATTACTTTGTTGGGGGGGGTAAGAATTTAAAAGTTGCTGATATTGGAGCTGGAACGGGAAATTTGAGCATCATGTTGCTTGAGAGAAATTGCAACGTTGTTTCAGTAGAGCCAAATGACGCTATGAGAGAAATTGGTATTGAAAGAACTAAAGGGCAAAGTATAGAGTGGGTTAGAGCAACTGGAATTGACTCAACTTTGGAAAATTCTTGTTTTGATTGGGTTACTTTTGGAAGCAGCTTTAATGTTATGGATAGAAATGAAGCTTTAAATGAAGCACATCGTTTGCTTAAAAAAGGCGGTTATTTTTCTTGTATGTGGAATCACAGAGATTTAAATGATCCGATGCAAAAGATCGCTGAGGATACCATCATAGAATTTGTGCCAAATTATACAAGAGGAACTAGAAGAGAAGATCAAAGACCTATTATAGAGGCCCGTAAAGATCTTTTTGATAATATAGTTTATATAGAAGAAGATTTTTATTTTCATCAAAGCATTGAAAATTATATCAATGCGTGGAGAAGTGTTAAAAATCCTTATTGGGATTTGGAAACAAAAGAAGGAAATGAGCTTTTTGAAAAGATCAGTCAAAAGATCACAGAAAGACTTCCTAAAGAATTCGATATCAAATACACTACACGTTGCTGGAGTGCTAAAAAAATATAAATGGGGAAAATATGGCGGAGTTAAATTTTCAAACCAAGGCTAAAAATCTTTATAACTTACAATCGAAATTAACCAAAGCAAAAGTTTTGCCTTTGGTTTTAACTTCGCTTAAAGAATTAGAGCAAAACGAAGAAGCGATCTTAGAAAAAATTTCTCATTTAAATACCAAAAAAGTGATTATCAGAAGTTCATCTTCAAGTGAAGATAGCATGGTAAATTCTAACGCTGGAGCTTTTTTATCCCTTGCAAACGTTTTAACTAACGATAAAATAGAACTTTTGCAAGCTTTAAAAAAAGTTGGAAATTCTATGCCTTTACAAGATGATGAAATTCTAATTCAGCCTATGCTCGAAAATATAGAGCTTTGTGGGGTTGGATTTAGTGTAGATAAAGATAATTTTGCACCCTATTTTTGCTTACAATACGATGAAAGCGGTTCGAGTAATTCCATCACCGATGGAAGTGTAAAAAATGCCAAGACTTATTATCATTATCGCCAAAGTTTAGAATTTAAAGATGAAAAAGTAAAGCAAATTATAGAGCTGATTAAAGAGTTAGAGAATTTATATGATTGTCATTTTTTAGATGTTGAATTTGCCTTTGCTAAGTTAGGACATAAAAGTGAGCTTATTTGTTTGCAAGTTAGACCTCTTATTATGCACAATAAAAACAATCTTTTTGATGCTTTACCTAAAGAAGCTTTAGAGAGATTTGCTAAGCGTTTTATGTCTTTACAAGAATTACGCCCTAGGATTTTAGGCGATAAAGCACTTTTTGGAGTGATGCCTGATTGGAATCCTGCAGAGATTATAGGCTTAAAGCCAAAGCGTTTAGCTTTTAGTTTATATAAAGAAATTATAACCGATAATATTTGGGCTTATCAACGTGATAATTATGGCTATAGGGATTTAAGATCTCATCCTTTGATCCATTCTTTTTTGGGTATACCTTTTGTAGATGTAAGACTTTCTTTTAATTCTTTTATTCCAAAGAATTTGGATGAAAAGATCGCTGAAAAACTAGCGAATTTCTATCTTGATAAATTAAATAAAAATCATGAATTACATGATAAAATCGAATTTAGTATAGTGTATTCTTGTTATGATTTTAACACCCCGGCTAAACTCAAAGAGCTTTTAACACATGGTTTTAATGAAAATGAAATCAAGCGTTTAGAATTTAGCTTACTTGAATTAACTAATAAAATTATCAATCCTTCTTCTGGACTTTATTTAAAGGATATTAAAAAAGCTTCTAAATTAAGGCAAAGATATGAAAACATTATCAAATCCGATTTTTCTTTGATCGATAAAATTTATTGGCTTTTAGAAGAGTGTAAGCGTTATGGAACTTTACCTTTTGCGGGTGTTGCAAGAGCGGGTTTTGTAGCGATGCAACTTCTTAATTCTTTGGTCGAAATTAATTTTTTTACCAAAGAAGAAAAAAATAGTTTCTTAAATTCTTTAAACACTGTGAGTAAAATTTTAAGTGAAAAAACTTGCGAACTTAATGAAAACAATAAAGAAGAATTTTTATATGAATTTGGACATTTAAGGGCTGGAACTTATAATATTTTATCACCTAGATATGATGAAAATTTTGATTTGTATTTTAATATCAGCGAGAAAAAAGAAAATAAATCACATTTTAACGATGAAACATTTAAAATGTCAAAGCAAAAACAAGAACAATTAAATACTTTACTTAAAGAGCATGGCTTAGAGATTGATTTTAAAGAATTTTTTGATTTTTTAAAGCAGGCCATAGAAGGAAGAGAATGGGTAAAATTTGAATTCACGCGTTTATTATCTAAAGCTTTATTTTATATAGAAGAACTAGGGCATTACTATAAAATCGAAAAAGAAGATTTAGCGCATCTTGATATAAAAAGTATTTTAAATCTTTATTCAAGTCTTTATTCTATCAATCCTAAAGAGCAGTTTTTAGAAGAAATTTCACGTCATAAAAAAGAATACGAATTAACTCAAGCTATAAAATTACCTTCTTTATTATCTAATCCTGATCAAATTTTTTCTTTTTACACGCATCGTATTATTCCTAATTTTATTACTCAAAAAAGTATTATTGCAAATACAGCTAGAGAAAATGATCAAGATTTGGAAGGAAAAATAGTTTTAATTTACGCTGCAGATCCAGGGTATGATTATTTGTTTGCTAAAAAAATTGCAGGGCTTATTACTTGCTATGGAGGTGCTAATTCTCATATGGCGATCAGAGCTTCAGAATTAGGACTCCCTGCTGTGATAGGTGTTGGAGAAGAAAATTTTAAAACCTATCTTAAGGCAAGTAGAATTAATATAGAATGTGAAAGTGAGCAAATATTTTGTTTATAGGGATCACTCAAAGACTTATTTGCAATCAAAGCTATTTTGAAGAAAGAGAAACATTGGCTTTAGATTGGGGTAGGCTTTTTAATTTAGAAATATTTTCAGGATTTTTACCTTTGTCTTTAAGCTATGAAATCGATTTTAGCATGTATGAAAAACATCTTAGTGCTGTGATTTTAAGCGGAGGAAATGATTTAAGCATTTATGATCATGGTGCTTTATCTTGTAAAAGAGATGACTATGAGAAGAAAATTATCGAGTATTGTTTAAAAACAAATACTCCACTTTTAGGAATTTGCAGAGGTGCACAAATGATCGCACATTATTTTGATTCTTCTTTAAATTCTTGTATAAATCACATAGGAAATCATGAAATTCTTTTGAATGATGGTGCAAATTGCGTGGTTAATTCTTTTCATAATTATGCTATTTCAGCTTTGGGAAAGGATTTAATAAGTTTAGCAAAAGCAAGCGATAAAAGTATAGAGGCTTTTAAGCATAAAGATAAAAATATTTATGGCATAATGTGGCACATAGAAAGAGAAAACGGGCTTGAAAATGTAAATATTTTAAAAGAATGGCTTAATCTTATAAAGGAGAAGCAATGAGAGCTATTATTTTAGCGGCTGGTTTTGGATCAAGATTGATGCCTTTAACGCAAAATAATCCAAAATGTATGGTTAAGTATCAAAATCAAGAGCTTATATCTTATGAAATTCAGGCTTTAAAAGAAGCTGGGGTTGATGAGATTGCTATTGTGGGTGGATATTTATTTGATGTTTTAAAGAAATTTGTTCAAGAACGCTTTAAATTGGATTGTTTTTACGTCAATGAAAATTATTCTTCGACTAATATGTTACATACTCTTTTTTGTGCGAGAAAATTTTTGCAAATCTGTGTTCAAGATAAGCAAGATTTGATTGTTTCTTATGCGGATATTGTTTATTTTAAAAACACAATCGAGCTTTTAAAAAAAGCAAAAGATCCTTTATCTATCGTTGTTGATGAGGATTGGAAAAAACTTTGGGAAAAAAGATTTGAAAATCCTCTTGAGGATGCAGAAACTTTAAAAATAGATGAAAACGGCTTTATAATAGAACTAGGTAAGAAAGCACAAAATTATGATCAAATTCAAGGACAATACATAGGTCTTTTTAAGATAAGTGCTGAATTTTTATCCTCTTTCATTGATTTTTACGATCATTTGGATAGAAATGCTTTGTATGATGGAAAAGATTTTGATAATATGTATATGACAAGTTTTTTGCAAGCCTTAATTGATCATTTTCACAATGCTAAAGCTGTGAGAATTCAGAGCAATTGGTGTGAAATTGACTTTAAAAGCGATTTGGAAATTCAAATTTAATTTATAGTATTTTTAGTATTTTTTTAATTAAAAATGATATTATTCTCTATGCCTAAAAATTAGTTTTAGTTAGTAATTTAAAGGATATAAAGATGAATAAAACACCTGTTGTGTATATAGCTATGTCAGCTGATCTAATACATCCTGGTCATATAAATATTATGAAACTAGCAAGAGAATATGCTGATAAAATTAATGGTAAGGTCGTTTTGGGCTTATTAACCGATTCTGCTATAGCTTCTTATAAGCGTCTCCCATATATGAATTATGAGCAAAGAAAAATTATTGTTGAAAGTATGGAATTTATCGATGAAGTTATTCCGCAAAATACTTTAAGCTATGCTGAAAATATTACAAAGCTAAAACCACGTTTTGTAATTCATGGTGATGATTGGAAAGAGGGGCCTCAAAAAAATGAAAGATCAAATGTGATCGCGTTATTAAAAGAGCTAAATTGTGGAGAGCTTATTGAGCCTAAATATACAGAAGGTATTAGCTCTACTGAATTAAATCAAAATGCAAGATCTTTAGGGATTACAACTAATACTAGATTATCACTTTTAAGGCGCTTGATTGATGCTAAAAAGCCATTGAGAATTTTAGAAACCCATTCAGCAATTTCTGCATTAATAGCTGAAAATACTTTTGTAACTAAAGATGGTATAAAGGTTGAATTTGATGGTTTTTGGTCAAGTTCTTTGGCTGATTCAACTATTAGAGGTAAGCCTGATATTGAAGCTGTAGAATTATCAAGTCGCTTAAATACCCTTAATGAAATTTTTGAAGTTACTACCAAACCTTTAATTTATGATGCAGATACGGGTGGAAAATTAGAACATTTTGTGTTTACGGTTAGAAGTCTTGAAAGAATCGGCGTCTCTGCTGTTATTATTGAAGATAAAATAGGTCTAAAAAAGAATTCCTTACTTGGCAATGATGTGGTTCAAAATCAAGATAATATTGAGGATTTTTGTGCAAAAATTCAAGCTGGAAAAAAAGCTCAAATAACAAATGATTTTATGATTATTGCTAGAATAGAGTCTCTAATTTTAGATAAAGGTATGGATGATGCTTTACAAAGGGCTTTTGCTTATATTAAAGCAGGTGCTGATGGAATAATGATACATTCGCGTCATAAAGATGCAAATGAAATTATTGAATTTTTAAAAATATTTAGATCTAAAGATCAAGAGACTCCTATTGTTGTTGTTCCTACGAGTTTTTGTGGAATTAAAGCCGATGAATTAGCTAAATATGGTGTTAATATAGTTGTATATGCAAATCATATGATTCGTTCTTCTTTTGTGGCAATGCAAAGTATAGCTAAAGAAATTTTAGAGAACGATAGAAGTGAAGAATCTGAAAAAAAATGTATGAAAATTGATGAAATTTTAAATCTCATACCTGGGACAGTTTAATGCTAAAAATGGAGTTATTTGGAGAATCTTTAAAGCAAATCGGATGTTTTCAATTTAGCGGTGTTCCTTGTTCTTATCTTGCTCCTATGATTAATTATGCGATTAATACTAATTCTTTCATTATGTCTAATAATGAAGGTGATGCAGTGGCAATCGCTAGTGGTATTAGTTTAGCAAACTATAAAAAAAGTTTCGGCGTTGTTTTAATGCAAAATAGTGGACTAAGTAATGCCTTATCTCCTCTTACTTCTTTAAATTATACTTTTGAAATTCCTATTTTAGGTTTTGTATCCTTAAGAGGTGAAAGAGACGATATGGGGAATAATACAGATGAGCCTCAGCACGAACTTTTGGGAATAATTACAGATAAATTGCTTCGAACTTGTGATATCGCTTATGATTTTTTAGATAGTAATTTTAATAAGGCTGAGCAGCAATTGCAAGTAGCTTACGATTATCTAGCAAAAGGAAAAAGTTATTTTTTTATTGTTAAAAACAATACTTTTGAAAAATGTGCTTTAAATCACGATAAGAATATTTTTTTTGAAAAAAAAATAAATACACTTCAAGTAAAAGATTCTAATTCTAATTTTTTACCAAAAAGAATAGAAGTGCTACAGCATTTAAGTTATTTTTCTAAAATGAATGAAATTGCTTTATTTGCAACCACAGGAAAAACAGGTAGAGAGTTATATGAAGTTGAAGACTTAGATAATCAATTATATATGGTTGGTTCAATGGGGTGCGTGAGTTCTTTAGCTTTGGGCGTAACTTTGCAAACTTCTAAAAAAGTCATTGCTATTGATGGAGATTCTGCTTTGCTTATGAGGCTTGGAGCTTTAAGTACAAATGCTTATTATACTAGTTTGCATAATAAAGGTAATTTTTGTCATATATTATTAGATAATGAAAGCCATGATAGCACTGGAGGTCAATTTAATCTTTCTCCTAATGTAAATTTTGCAGAAGTGGCATATTTTTGCGGTTATGAGAAAGTTTTTATTATATCTTCATTTGAAGAACTTGAGCAAACTTTGTGCTTTTTTAAAAATAGAAATACTGGAGGAGCAATTTTAATTTATGTTAAAATTCTTAAAGGAAGTAAAGAAAAATTAGGAAGACCTAAAGTTACTCCAAGGCAAGTTGCTTTAAGAATGGCAAATTTTTTGAGTAAAGATTAACAAGATGAATTTCAAATACTACAATCCTGTAAAAATGAATTTTAATGTTGAATATACTAAAGTATTAGACAGTCTTAAAACGAATTCTATATTGCTTATTACATCTAAAAGTTTTTATGAAAAAGGTTTTGTTGGAGTTTTTAAAGAAAGATTAGGACAGCGTTTAAAAGCTTACATCTTTAATATAGCTTCTAATCCTGAAATAGAATTTGTTAAAGAATTAAAAAAAGAATTCGATGGCTATAGTGAAATTATAGCATTGGGCGGAGGAAGCGTTTTAGATGCGGCAAAATATTTTAGTGTATCTGGTGAAATTTTAAAAGAAGGAAAAGATTTAAAAATTTCAAAGAATTCTTCATTTATTCCTATCTATGCTATACCTACCACAGCTGGAACAAGTAGTGAATTAACTCAGTGGGCGACATTTTGGGATAGCGCTAATAATATTAAATTTTCATTGTCTAATGAAAATTTATATTGCAAAGAAGCCTTTTATGATCCAAATTTATACTTAAATATACCTAAAGATTTAACAATATATACGGCTTTAGACGCTCTTTCTCATTCTATAGAATCAATTTGGAATAAAAATTCTAATGATATATCTACAAATCATGCAATTAAAGCTATTGAATTGATTTTAAAATATTTACCACAGTTGCAAAATAATTTAAATTCTAAAGAATTAAGATTAAAGTTAATTTTAGCAAGTATTTATGCAGGTTTAGCCTTCTCAAATACACAAACAGCTTTAGCTCATGCAATTAGTTATCCTTTGACTATGCAATTTAGAATTCCGCATGGATTAGCTTGTAGTTTTACAATTCCAATTTTGCTTGAATGCATAAGTGATGAAAATAGCATTTTATTGTCTTACAAAAAAGATATTATAGATTTGTTTGATGTTCTTAATATATCAACAAATTTTAAAGATTATAAAATAACTAAAAAAGATTTTGAAAATATTTTTAGTAATCTTAATTCTAGAGCAAAAAATGGACTATTTAACTTGGAAAAAGTAAAACAGAAAATTTTATCTTGTTGTGAAAATATATGAAATTTTATAGTGTTTCAAAAAAATTAATTATTAATGTTCAAAATTTTCATTCTGTTTTATGGTTTAATATTTTTTCAAAATGTGAAAAACAAGATATTTTTGTAGGCTGGGGGCAAAAAAAATCCGGCTTAAAAGCACAAGAATTGGCCCAAAAATATAATACAAAATTTATGCTTTTAGAAGATGGTTTTATAAGATCTTTAAATTTGGGCGTTGAAAATGCACCTAGTTTTAGCTTAGTTTGCGATGATATAGGGATTTATTATGATGCTACCAAGCCTTCAAAATTAGAAAATCTTTTAAACACTTATGAGTTAAATCAAGAAGAATTAGACAAGGCTAAAAAAGCTATAGAACTTATAAAAAAATATAAAATTAGCAAATACAATAACAATTTAGATATCCCAAATGATTTTTTTTCAAAAGATGAAAACCGCGTTTTAATCATCACTCAAACTGCAAATGATGCATCTTTAAAATACGGCTTAGCGCAAAATTTTAATACCAATGAAATGATAAAAGATGCTATAAAAGAAAATCCAAACTCTCAAATTTATATTAAAATTCATCCTGATGTATTAAGCGGAAAAAAACAAAGCGATTTTGATATACATTCCTTGCCTAAAGAATACAAGATTATAAGTGAGAATTTTAATCCTATGGCTTTATTAAAACATTTTAATAAAGTTTATACTAAAACCTCTGGGATGGGTTTTGAAGCTTTGATTATGGGTTGTGAGTGTGTTTGTTATGGTATGCCTTTTTATGCGGGTTGGGGTTTGACGCAAGATAAGCAAAAATGTTTAAGAAGGGTTAAAAAAAGAAGCCTTGAAGAAGTGTTTTATATCGCTTATATGCTTTATAGTCAGTATTTTAATCCTTATTTAAATCAAAAAAGTGATATTTTTGACACGATTAAAACCTTGGCAAAATATAAAAGTATAGAACAAGAAAATTCCAATAGATTGTTTATGTTAGGATTTACTCTTTGGAAAAGGTATTTTATGAAACCTTTTTTTAAGGCTAAGGATAATGAAATATTTTTTTTAAATTCCTTAAAAGCTTTAGATAAATATAAGCTAAAAAAAAGTGATAAATTTTTCATTTGGGGCAAGAGAGTCAATTTTAATGAGTTAAGAAATACTCTTGTAAAAAAAGCACAAGATGAAAATTTAACTAGCTTTATTCCAAAAATTTCTTTAGTAGAAGATGGTTTTATCCGTTCTATTTCTTTGGGTTCTGATCTTACGCGCCCTTATTCTTTAATTGTTGATGATCAAGGACTTTATATTGACCCAAATCAAGAGAGTCGCCTAGAAAATATCTTGCAAAATGAGGTTTTTGATGAGCAAATTTTATCAAGGGCAAAAAATATTATCCAAATTTTAAAAGAGAATAAATTTTCAAAATACAATGGTATCAAACATCAAGATATTAAGATTAACGCTGAAAAAGGACAAAAAATTATTCTTATCCCTGCGCAAGTTGAGGATGATGCTTCGATGATTTTAGGTGGCTTTGGGTTATCGACTTTGAATTTGATTAAGGAAGTAAGATCGAAAAATCAAGATGCTTATATTGTTTTTAAGCCTCATCCTGATGTTTTAAGTGGAAATCGCAAAGGCTTAAAGGATGAAAAAATTATTTTAAAATATTGCGATGAGATTATAAAAAATTGTAGCATTGATAGTGCGATAAAAATTTGCCATGAAGTGCATACGATCACTTCTACTTCAGGATTTGATGCACTTTTGCGCTCTAAAAAAGTTTTTACTTATGGTATGCCTTTTTATGCGGGTTGGGGCTTAACGCAAGATAAGCAAAAATGTTTAAGAAGAACGAGAAAATTGACTTTAGAAGAGCTTGTAGCTGGTGTTTTAGTGCAATATCCAAGATATATTCATCCAAAAACAAAAAACTTATGTGAAATTGAACTTTGTTTAGATATAATGTTAAAAATGCAAAAAGATTATTTTTCTAAACCTTTTCAAAAAATAATCATTGATTTTAGAATTTTTATATTAAGAAAAATAAGAAGAATTTACGAATTTGTAGCATTAAAATGGAATTTGATAAAAAAGTAAAAAAAGAATTTAGCGGAAAAAATGTCATTCTTTTGCAAGGACCAGTGGGTAATTTTTTTTATCGTTTGGCAAAAAAACTAAAAAAATACAATGCTCAAATTTTAAAGATTAATTTTAATGGCGGGGATTTTTTATTTTATCCTAAAGCAAAAATTTACAAGGATAAGGAAGAAAATTTAACACAATTTTATGAAAAACTTTTTAAGCAACACAAGACTCAAGCTATTTTGATGTATAATGATTGCCGGTTAATCCATAAAAAGGCCATAGAGGTTGCTAAAAAATTAAACATCGATGTTTGGATTTTTGAAGAAGGGTATCTAAGACCTTATTGTATTACTTTTGAAAAAAACGGCGTTAATGCAAATTCTTTGCTGCCTCGCAATAAAAATTTTTATCTCAATCAAAAAGTTTGTAGTAAAAAATCTATAAAAGAAATCCCTGGTGGATTTAAATACATGGCCTTTTATGCTTTTTTATATTGGTTATTTTCTTTTCTTTTAGCTCCATTTTTTAACAATACCCTTCACCATCGTACCTTATATCCTTTTGAGTTTTTATTTTGGTTTAGATCTTTATATAGAAAATATTTTTATAAATTTGCAGAAAAAAAACTAAACAATAAGATTTATGATCTTAAAAAGAAATATTTTTTAGCTATTTTACAAGTCTATAATGATACACAAGTTAAATATCACTATAAAAAAAGCATAGAAGAATTTATAGAAGAAACCATACTTTCTTTTGCCAATCATGCTAGGGCTAAATCTTATCTAGTTTTTAAACATCATCCTATGGATAGAGGATATAAAAATTATTCTAAATTGATTCAAGAGCTTAGTGAAAAATATCATGTTGAAGGACGAATTTTATATGTCCATGATTCTCATTTGCCAAGACTTTTAAAAAATGCTTTAGGGTGCATTACTATAAATTCTACTGTTGGCTTAAGTGCTATTTTGGAAGGTTGTCCTACTAAGGTTTGCGGCAAGGCTTTTTATGATTTTGAGGATTTAACCTATCCAAAAAAACTTCATTTTTTCTGGAGAGAAGCTCACGCTTATAGACCAAATCCGGTTTTAGTTTGCCATTTTAAAAATTATCTTTTAAGAAGTAATCAATTTAACGCTAATTTTTATAAAAATTCATTTTTAAATCATAAAAGTAAAAATTTTAATTAACAAAGTTTTTAAAAAAAATTGTTATAATTTTGAAAAAAAATAGTTTAAGAAATTGATTTTTTATGGATAGAGAAGTATTTTATATAGCAGGATATGATCCTAAAAGTTATAGATATTATTATGATTTGTTTAAAAAAAATTTAAAAAAATATTCCAATCAATTTGATATTCAAGCCAGTATAAGTAAAGTTGATCATCATAAAACTTTTCCTTTTTTTCAAGTCGATACTCAAAATGTAAAGCTTAAATATCATTTTTTAACTTGGAATGATATAGTAAAAAAAAATTGGTCAGAAAGTTATTTGGATGCTTTAAAAGACTGCTACAGTTTTTTTAGAATTTATACGATCACAGGTCTTTTTATCAAATTTGGTAAAGAATCAATTTATCAATTAATCACTGGATATTATCCATTTTTTTATGTACTTTTTTCTTTATTTTTTTCTTTATTTGCTGGTTTTGCAGCTTTTTTTCTTGCAAAAAATTATATACATTTTTCTTTTTCCATTATTTTAGGAATTTTGCTTTCTTTTTTAATTTTTCGCTTTTTGTTTAAACTTGGTAAAAAATTAGCAGTATTTTGGATAGCTAGAATTTGTGCTTTTTGTGCAAATTGGCACTATAAAAAACAAGGCTTGATGGAAGAGAGAATCAAAATATTTTCCAATACAATCTTGCAAAATTTAAAGCAGAATGAAAATAATGAAAACTATGAATTAATTTTAATAGCTCATAGTGTTGGAACGATAGTTTGTATTGAGGTTTTGGATTTTATTTTAAAGCAAAATTTAGAACAAAAAATATTAAATAAGCTAAAGATTATTACTTTGGGCGAGTGCATTCCTTTGGTGAGTTATCAAAAAAAGTCCAATGATTTTAGAAAAAAATTAGAATTTGTTTCTCAATTTGATTTAAAATGGTATGATTACACTTCGGTTATTGATGGAGCGTGTTTTCCTCAAGTTGATTTTTTTCGTACAAGTGGTGTCAATGCGAAATTTACTCCGCATTTTTTAAGCGCTAAATTTCATACTTTGTATGAAAAAAATGAATATAAAAAAATCAAAAAAGATAAAAACAAAGCACATTTTTTATATCTTTATAGTCCAAGTATTAAGGGCAGTTACGATTTTTTTAATTTTGTTTTGTCATCTCAATTTTTAGAAAAGGAAATAAAAATATGAGCAGGTGTCCTTTCTACCCAAAACCTTATAAAAATAAGGCTTCAACTTTTTTAACCTTTTTGCTTAAGCGTAGATCTTGGCTTGATGGGCTTTATGAGCGTAGCTATAAAATGCAAACAGGCTATGTTAAAATGCCTAATTTTGATCTTTATGTGATCAATGATACCAAAGAAGTAAAAAGAATGATGGTTGATGAGGTTAAAGAATTCCCAAAAAGTGCCTTTTTGCATGAACTTTTAAGCCCACTTTTAGGAGAAAGTATTTTTACAACCAACGGAGAGGTTTGGAAAAAACAACGTGAGCTTTTAAGACCTAGTTTTGAAATGACACGCATCAATAAAGTTTTTAATCTCATGAGTGAAGCTGTAGCAGATATGATGGAGCGTTTTAGTAAATATCCGGATAATTCAGTGATTGAAGTGGATGAAGCTATGACTTTTGTTACAGCCGATGTTATTTTTCGCACTATCATGTCTTCTAAGCTTGATGCACAAAAAGGTAAAAAAATTCTTGATGCTTTTGTGATTTTTCAAGAACAAAGTGTGCATACGGCTATGCGTCGCATGTTTTATTTTCCAAAATGGCTTTCTTATATTCTAGGAGATCGCAAACGAGCGAAAGCAGGAGATACTATAAGGCAAGTTTTAAGCGATATTATAAAGCCCCGCTATGAGGCTGTCAGTTCAGGAGAGTTGGGAAAATTTGAAGATATTTTAAGTTCTTTGCTTTTGGTGGTTGATGCAGAAACCAATCAGCGTTTTTCATTTGAGGAAATTTTAGATCAAGTGGCTATGCTTTTTTTAGCAGGTCATGAAACTACGGCTAGTTCTTTAACTTGGACGCTTTACTTACTTAGCCTTTATCCCGAGGAACAGCAAAAAGCTTATGAAGAAATTATTGAAATTTTAAAAGATGATACTATTGAGATTTCGCATTTGAAACAATTTAAATATTTGACTAATATTTTTAAAGAGTCATTAAGACTTTATCCTCCTGTGGGATTTTTTGCAAGAGAAGCCAATAAAGACACCATTGTAAGAGATAAAACCATTAAAAAAGGATCAGGAGTTGTAATAGCACCATGGCTTATACATCGCCATGAAAGTTTTTGGCAAAATCCTAATGACTTTAATCCTTCGCGTTTTGATGAAGAATATAAAAAAGATGCATATTTGCCTTTTGGTATGGGAGAGAGAATTTGCATAGGGCAAGGTTTTGCAATGCAAGAGGCTATTTTGATTTTAGCTAATATTTTAAAAACTTATAAATTAGAATTAGAAGAAGGTTTTACTCCTGATGTGGTAGGACGCTTGACTATTAGATCAGCAAATGGGATGAGAATTAAATTTAGAAAAAGGGATGTTAAGGGTGAAAAATAGAAATCGAGCGATTTTTTTTCATTTTAAGCATAAAATTAAAGGGAGTTTAAGGGAAAAGTTAGCGGGAACTTTATTGCTTTGTGCTATTGTTCCTTTAGCGGTTTTAGGTTATATTTTTATTGTAATTGTGGGAATTTTTTTCAATACCGCACGTGCTAGACAAGGCGTAAGGGCGCTTGATCATTTTGTCAATGCAAGTTTGTTTAATGGTTATGCTTGGGAGAGTGTGTCTTCTCATGCGTGGAGAGAAAGAAACCATAAAAAGTGGGCTAGAATAGTCATTAAGATTACGGATTTTTTTCAAAAAGATCATTGTAAAAGGGCTAATAAAAGAGAGCAACCAGTTGTTGATTTTATACTTTCAAAGAATTTAGATAAACAAACTATAGGAAATTAAACTAAGACAACGATAGCAATGGCAAAACCGCCATCGTGTGAAATGCTAAGAGATGTTTGCTTGATGCAAAAATGATCCATAATTTTTTTAGAATATCGAAGTTTGGGAGCATTTCTTTCATCTTTGTCAATTTCTATATCTAAAAATCCACAAAGATCGCAAATTCCAGTCCCCAAAGCTTTACTGGCTGCTTCTTTTGCTGCCCAAAGTCCTGCTAAATTTGCAGAACTTTTGATCAATAATTGCTCTTTGGGACTTAAAAATTTATCTAAAAAAAATTTTTCATGCCTTTGATAAATTTTTTCTATTCTGCTAATAGCAACAATATCGCAACCTACACGCATCAAGACACAACAAAATCTGTAAAATAAACGTTTTTAATAAAACCATCGGTTAAAATTTCATTGATTTTACCCACCAATTCATCTTTTAAACGTTCTTTTCCTTTTTGAGTGCTGATTTCTTCAAATGTTTTTGAAGTTAAGGTTCTAATGATAATATCACGAATAACTGGCACTTTTTTATCGAGTTCAGGCTTTAAAAGTTCGCTATTTTGTTCTAGCTCTATTGTGCATTTTACGTATCTTGAGCCACTATCGCTTAAGAGATTTAGCGTGAAAGGATCAAGAGGATACATAGGACCTATATTAGCATAATCACTACCGCGTTGAGTTGGAACTGAATTTTTTGTTTTATTTGTTTTAACTTCTTCTTTAGGAGCTTCTTTGATCTTTGTTTCATCACTAGAGCTACTTGAAATAAGCCAAGCTATAACACCCATAATACTTAAAAGCAATACAAAAAGTAAAACAACTATGATAATAACAAGCATTCCGCCTTTTTTCTTTTTACCTTCTTCGTTTTCTAATTCTTCATCCATAAAAATTTCCTTATTTAGTGAAATTAATGTAAAATTGTATCAAAATTTTCTTTATCTTAATAGTTAAAATTTATTATATTGAAAAATTTTTTAATTATTTTAAGGATTTGCATATGCTTGATGTGATTTTTAGAGAATACGATATACGCGGACTTTATGGAAAGGAACTTCACGAAAAAAGCGTTAAGGCGATAGGTTATTGTTTGGGTCAGACTATGCTTAAAAGATCTTGTAAAAATGTAAGTGTGGGTTATGATGCAAGGTATAGTGCTAAAGAACTTTTTGGATATTTGGTTAGTGGATTAAATAAAGCCGGTATTAAAGTTTATAATATAGGGCTTGTTCCAACTCCACTCGGGTACTTTAGTCTTTATGAGGGGTTGAAATTTGATGCAAATATCATGATCACAGCTTCACACAATCCAAAAGAATATAATGGCTTTAAAATTACCATAGGTAAGGAAAGTTTTTTTGGAACTGAATTAAAAGAATTTTCTAAAGAAGTCTATAAGCATTTAGATGATGAAATAGAAGATAATTTTGATACACAGTCATACGATATTTTAAGTCTTTATGTGGAATTTATGACTAAGCAATTTAGTTTTTTAAAAGATTTTCACTATAAATTTGCTATTGATTGTAGTAATGGAGCAGCTGGAGTTGTGATAGAGCCGCTAATAAAAGCTTTAAATTTAAAAGCCCATCTTATGTTTGCCAATCCTGATGGACAATTTCCAAATCACAATCCTGATCCAACAGAAGAACGAAATTTAGAGGCTGTGAAAAATTTCTTAAGTCAAAATGAAGATTATGGACTTGCTTTTGCATTTGATGGCGATGCCGATAGAATAGTGGCTTTAAGCAAAACTCATATTTTTTGCGGAGATGAGCTTTGTTATTTGTTTGCTAAAAATATCCCAAATCCTAGAATTTTAGGAGAAGTAAAATGCAGCAAAAATCTTTTTGATGAGGTTGCCAAATTTGGAACTATTTTTATGGGAAAAACTGGACATTCAAATATTAAAAAAATGATGAAAGAAAAAGATATTGATTTGGCTGCAGAAGTAAGCGGACATATATTTTTCAAGCATAGATATTTTGGATATGATGATGGAATTTACGCCTTTTTAAGAGCTTTAGAACTTGTTTATAAAGGTTTTGATTTAGAGGGTATGATTAAAGAATTGCCTAAATTATACACTACGCCGGAAATTAAAATTCCAGTAAATGAAGAAGAAAAATTTCAAATCGTTAGCGAATTTCAAAAAGCAGTTGAAAAAGGTGCCTTAGAGGGTGTAAAAAGTCTTTGTGAAATTGATGGAGCAAGAATTGATTTTGGCTATGGTTGGGCCTTACTTAGAGCGTCTAATACAAGTGCATATCTTATCACTCGTTTTGAAGCAAATTCATTAGAGCAAGCAAATGAACTTCAAGATAAAGTAATGAATTTGTTTAATCAAATAAAAGCCAAGCTTAAGAGTTAATTAAGTAGTATTTGAGATTTTATTTTAAGGAGTGATTGATGAAAAAAATATGGATTTTAATAGCCGCATTATGCACTATGGCGTTTGCAAATGAATGCGATAAAAAAATAGAACGCATCAATAAAGAAATAGAATTTGCAAAAATTCATAATGATAATGCGAGAAAATTAAGCCTAGAGCTTGCTTTAAAAGAAGTTAAAAATGACTGCAGTAAAGATCCTCTTTTTTACGATAAAAAGCTAGAGGCTAAAAAGCTAAAAGAGCAAGAAGTGGAAAAAATAGAAAAAGAACTTCATGCTTTAGACGAAAAAAAGGATTATATGAGTAAGGTTGAGTATAAGGCTAAGAAAAAGGCTTTAAAAGAGCAAAAACATCAAATTAAAAAAGAAATTGAAGAATATATTGATCATCTTTGATTTGAAAATTTATTCTCTATGGTTTAAAAATCATAGAGAATGTTTGTTTTAATTAGTTTTATTTTTTTTTCAGACTTTCTAATAATTCTTCTATATTATAAATTCCCCTATGTTCAGGTGTTAAAAGATGGATTAAAATATCACCCAAATCAATCACACTCCATTCTTCACTACTGTCTATATTTAAAAATTCTTCACCTTTGCTTTTGAGTTTGGTTTTTAGCTCATCAATTAAAGATAAAGCGTGTTTTTCTCCCAAGGTTGCAGCTATAATAACGTATTTTACAAAATATTCTTCTTTACTCATATCAAAAGTTTTTATATCTTCTGCTTTTTTTTCATCTAAAATTTTAACAATTAAATCAATTCTTTCTTGCATTTTTTTCCTTTAATTTTTTGAAATTGTATCAATTTTTTTGAAATTTTTTATAATAATTTCGCACTTCATCTTTAATTTTTTCACACACTTCATCAGTATTTAGGGTGTTTCTTATAAACGAAGAGGCTATTTTAATATCGGTTTTTAAATCTTTAAATTGTTCTGGAATTTCTATATTATCTCGTTTAGCGATGACAAATTCAACCAAAGAAGCTAATTTTTCAAATTGATGCCAAAGATGGAGTTTTTCTAAATGATCAGCACCAATTAAAAAATAAAATTGACTTGGCTTATAAATTTTATAAAGATATTCTACACTTTCTATGCTTGGGACTGGGCGTTTTTGCTTGATTTCAAAATCACAAATTTTTACTTTGTCTAAATTTCCCCAAAGTTTAATCACCCATTCTAATCTTTTTTCCTCATCAGCAAAAAATCCTTTTTTAAATGGATTAATAAAAGTTGGCATGATAATTAATTGATCAATGTCAATAGTTTTTAAAGCTTCTTTTATGACAGCATCATGCCCTTTGTGTGGTGGATCAAAGCTGCCCCCAAAAAGTGCGATTTTCATCTATTTTTTAACCTTTTTTTAGTAGAATATTAACATAAAAAATTTGCAAAGGAAAATAAAATGGCCGTAAAAGTTGCTATTAATGGTTTTGGACGCATAGGCAGATGCGTTGCGAGGATAATTTTACAAAGGAATGATATAGAGCTTGTAGCGATTAACGATACTACCGATATAGAGCTTGCAAAATATCTTTTTAAACATGATACGGTCCATGGAGAATTCAAAGGAAGTGTAGAAAGCGAAGATGATGATTTAATAATCAATCATAAAAAAATCAAGGTTTTTAAAAGTCGCAGTGTTAAAGATCTTGATTTTGCAAAATATGGAGCCCAAATTGTTTTAGAATGCACAGGAGCGCATTTAACAACAGAAAAATGTCAAGAATTTTTAAACATGGGCATAGAAAAAGTTATAATGAGTGCTCCCGCAAAGGATAATACCCCTACTTATGTTTTAGGTGTTAATTCTGATCTTTATCACGGCGAAAAAATTATTTCCAATGCAAGTTGCACCACAAATTGCTTAGGGCCAGTTTGTAGAGTTTTACAAGATAATTTTGGAATCAAAAAAGGACTTATGACAACCATACATGCTTATACTAATGGTCAAAGCATTATTGATGCTAAAGCTAGAGATAAGCGTCGCTCACGTGCTGCGGCGCAAAATATTATCCCAACTTCTACAGGTGCTGCTAAGGCTATGAAACTTGTTATGCCAGAGCTTGATGGAAAGCTTCATGGCCAAAGTATGCGTGTTCCAGTTGTTGATGTATCAAGCGTTGATTTAACTGTTTTGCTTGATCGTAAAGTTAAAAAAGAAGAAATCAATGACGCTTTTAGAAAGGCTTCGGATTCAAATTTAAAAGGTCTTTTAATGGTGGATGATGAAGAGCGTGTTTCAAGTGATTTTATCACTTGTTCTTATGGTGCGATTGTAGCCAGTGATTTGACTCAAGTTATAGCGGATGATTTGATAAAAGTGATCGCTTGGTATGATAATGAATGGGGTTATTCAAGCCGTTTAGTCGATATGGCCGTTTATATTGCAAATAGGAATTAAAATGAATGGCATTATTTCTATTAAAGATCTTGACTTAGATCATAAAAAAGTTTTTATAAGATGTGATTTTAATGTTCCTCAAGATGATTTTTTAAATATTACAGATGATAGACGTATTCGTTCAGCTATTCCTACTATTAGATATTGTTTAGATCGTGGTTGTAGTATTATTTTAGCTTCACATTTAGGCCGCCCAAAAGAACTTAATTCTAAATATTCTTTAGATCCTATTGCTAAGCGATTATCAAGGCTTTTAGATAAAGAAATCATAATGGCTAAAGATGTTATCGGAGATGATGCAAAAAACAAAGTTTCTACCTTGAAAGCGGGTCAAATTTTAATGCTTGAAAATTTACGTTTTGAAAAAGGTGAAACTAAAAACGACAAAAATTTAGCCAAAGAGCTTGCTTCTATGGCACAAATTTATATCAATGATGCCTTTGGGGTTTGCCATAGAGCACATGCGAGTGTTGAAGCTATCACTGAATTTTTTGATGAAGATCATAAAGGAGCAGGATTTTTACTCCAAAAAGAAATTGACTTTGCGATCAATTTGATTAAACGTCCAGTACGTCCCTTTGTTGCAGTCGTAGGGGGTTCTAAAGTGAGTGGAAAATTACAAGCTTTGACAAATTTGCTTCCTAAGGTTGATAAGCTGATTATTGGCGGAGGTATGGCTTTTACTTTTTTAAAAGCTTTAGGATATGATGTGGGAAATTCGCTTTTAGAAGAAGAGCTTTTAGAAGAAGCGCATAAAATTTTAACTAAGGGCAAGAATTTAGGAGTGAAAATTTATTTACCTGTAGATGTTGTTGCTGCTCCTTCTTGTTCTCAAGAAGCGCCTATGAAATTTTCACCCGTTCAAGAAATTCCTAGCGGTTGGATGGGGCTAGATATCGGACCTGCTAGTGTAAGGCTTTTTAAAGAAGCGATTTCTGATGCACAAACAATTTGGTGGAATGGTCCAATGGGTGTTTTTGAAATTGATAAATTTTCAAAAGGCAGTATAAAAATGAGTCATTACATCAGCGAGGGGCACGCTACTTCTGTTGTGGGCGGAGGAGATACGGCTGATGTGGTTGCACGTGCTGGTGATGCGGATGAAATGACTTTTATTTCAACAGGTGGAGGTGCTTCTCTTGAGCTTATAGAGGGTAAAGAACTTCCAGGTATTAAGGTTTTAAGAGCAAAGGAGAATTAAATGATTTTTGCTGCAAATTTAAAGTGTAATCATACCAGGGCAAGTTTTAAAAATTATGCTGATGTCTTAAATAAGACCATGGGTACAAAATGTGACGATATTATCGTTTTTCCACCTAGTATTGCTTTTTTGGAGTCTCAAACCAACTTTATACAAGGAGCACAAAATTTTTATCCTTGTGTTAATGGAGCTTTTACAGGCGAACTTGGAAAAGAGCATTTAGATGAATTTGGCATTAAATGTGTTTTAATCGGGCATTCTGAAAGACGAATTTTAGGAGATGAGGCTTTGATAAAAACTAAGTTTGATTTTGCAAAAGAGCATCGTTTTAAAATAGTTTTTTGCATAGGAGAGGATTTAACAACAAAAAATTCAGGTAAAACCTTGGAATTTTTAAAATCCCAACTTGATATAATTGATTTAAAATATGAAAATTTAATCATTGCTTATGAGCCTATTTATTCTATCGGAACAGGAGTGAGTGCAGATATTAAAGATATTAGCAGCGTTCTTGAGTATTTAGCCACTTTAACTCAAGCACCTTTGCTTTATGGTGGAAGCGTGAATGAAAGCAATATAAAAGAAATTTTAAGTATTAAAGAATGCGGAGGAGTTTTGATAGGCTCTGCTGCTTTAAAGGTTGAGAATTTTATAAAACTAATCAAAGGATAAAAGATGATAATGAAAGGTAAAAAAGGTCTGATTGTAGGAGTTGCTAACAATAAATCAATTGCTTATGGTATAGCAAAAGCTTGTCGCGAACAAGGTGCAGATTTAGCTTTTACTTTTTTAAATGATGCCTTGAAAAAACGCGTAGAGCCTATTGCTGAAGAACTTGGTTCTCATTTTGTTTATGAACTTGATGTTAATAATGAAGAACATTTATCTAGTATTGGAGATAAAATTAAAAAAGATTTGGGAAATATTGATTTTCTTGTGCATGCAGTTGCTTACGCTCCTAAAGAAGCTTTGGAAAATGATTTTTTACAAACTTCAAAAGAAGCTTTTGATATAGCAATGGGAACTTCTGTGTATTCTTTACTTTCTTTAACCCGTGCGGTTTTACCCGTTTTGAATGAGAATTCTTCTATTTTGACTTTAAGCTATCTTGGCGGGGTAAAATATGTACCACATTATAATGTTATGGGTGTAGCAAAAGCAGCACTTGAAAGTTCTGTGCGTTATTTAGCAAGAGATTTGGGTCTTAAAGGAATTCGTGTAAATGCTATTTCAGCAGGTCCTATAAAAACTTTAGCCGCTAGTGGAATAGGGGATTTTAGAATGATATTAAAATATAATGAAGTCAATGCACCACTAAAACGCAATGTTAGTATAGAAGATGTTGGAAATTCAGCGATGTATTTACTCAGCGATTTATCTCGCGGGGTTAGTGGAGAAATTCATTATGTAGATGCAGGATATAATATTATGGGAATGGGTGATGTTGAAAAAGATGAACAGGGTAATACTGTTCTTTGCTGGGATAATATAAAAGGATAAAACATGGCAAAGCTTAGCAATGAAGAATTAAAAATAATACTTCAAAATCGTATAGTTGAAATTGAAAATTCAGGTTTAAAAGATGAGAAGATTATCAATGAAGAAAGTGTAAAAACTATTGTTAAGCATTTATCTTTAGGAAATGAAATTCCATCTTTGGCTAAACAATTTTTTGAAATCGCTCCAAAAATGAAAGTAGTTTGGCTTCATCTTTGTGAGTGCACCGGTTGCAGTGAGAGTTTATTGCGTTCTGAATTACCGAGTTTTGATGAATTTATATTTGATTTTTTTTCTTTAGAATATCATGAAACTTTGATGGCTGCAAATGGAACAAAAGCCGAAGAACTTATAGAAGATATTTTAGATCAAGATTTTCTTTTGGCTGTTGAAGGTGGAGTTGCTGCGATTGATACCTTTTTCTTAACCATAGGTGCTAATGCTGAAAGTGGTCATGAAATTTTACAAAAATTAGCTAAAAAAGCTAAGGCTATTTATGCAATTGGAACTTGCTCTTCTTATGGGGGAATTCAAGCTGCATATCCAAACCCTAGTAAGACTTGTGGAATTTCTGAAGTCTTAACTCAAAAAGTGGTTAATATCCCAGGATGTCCTCCAAGTGATGTAAATATTGTTGCAAATTTGGCATTTTTTGCACTTTTTGGAATTCTTCCGGAATTAGATGAGCAAAATCGTCCTGTATGGGCATATGGTAAATGTTTGCATGATATGTGTGAAAGAAAAGCTAAATTTGAAAGCGGAATTTTTGCAGAACATTTTGATGATGAAGCGGCTAAAAATGGAGCCTGCCTTTTTAAAATAGGTTGCAAGGGTCCTTATACTTACAATAATTGTCCAAAAGTTAAATTTAATTCTAAAACCTCTTGGCCAGTTGCCTCTGGGCATGGTTGTATCGCATGTAGTGAAAAGAATTTCTGGGATGAATTTGGCAATTATGAAAAACCTATGGCAAACATTTTTTCTTATGCAAAATTGCAAAATAAAGATTTCTCAACTCAATTTATTTTAGAAGAGCAAATCAAGACTTTATCGAGTATAGATTTTGAATTTGAAACCAATATAAAGCTAATTTTGCAAAATATAGCTAAAAATAAATTAGGAGCTTTATTGGTTGAAAATTATAAAAAAAGTTTTGAAGCAAACTATGCCTTTATAGAGAAAAATTTTGATGAAAGTTCAAATATTTCAAGTGATTTTTGGAAATATCTTGAAATTAATTTTATTTTAGCTAAGGGAGAATTTTTAAAAAATAAAGAAGATTTTATAAATGCAGCACAGAATTATACTTTTAAACATGCTAGTCCTTATGATTTTAAATTAAATTTGAGTGGTGAAAAACCTAAGCTTGATGTAAGTAAATCTTTTCGTATGCCTTTAATTTATCTTTGCGGTGGGCTTGATTTTGAAGGCATTGCTTTTAGTGTTTTAAAAGCTTTTGAAAAGAGTGTTAAGGATGTGCTAGAATTTAACAATCCAAAAATTGTTAATCTATAAGTGGCTTTTGTTTTTTAAACAAAAGCCTTTAACTAGAGTGTAAAATCTTTTTGATTTTCTAAATTCATAATTTGTTTTAGCACATTATGAGCTTTTTCTTTTGTAAGGCTCATTTTGGCATTGTTTAAAAATTTTTCTTTTAATTCTTCAAAGCTTAAAGGGTTATCAAAATTTCCTCTATTAATAAAAACATCTTTTTGAATGACTTGTCCATTTTGCAAAGTTACTTTTATATGTCCTGGAAAATATTTTGGAAATCCTGTAGATTGTTTTTTCTCATAAGTGATTTTTTGTGCAAAATTTATAAGTTCTTTACGCGTTAAATTTTCATAAGAATTTAATGTAATTTTACCATCAAAAAAACCTAAAGCCATTAAAAAAGGTAAGGAAAATTTAGCTTCATAGGCAGTTTTTGGTTGATATTTTTTTTCAATTGGATCACAAACAAAAGAAATAGGAACCTCATCAACAAAACAATGGATATTTTTTATTTCATCGGCTTTTAAACCATCATTTTTTAAAGAAATAGCACACTCAATAAAACCATGCGTAAAATGGCAGCTTGGATAAGGTTTGATAGAAACTTGCATGATCTGCCAAAGTTGACCTAAAGCTTTATCAAGTTCTGTTTTATCTGAGTTTTCTTCTATGCCAAAGCATTTAAAAATATTATCTCTTCCTTCAAAAATACTCAAAGGCCCACTCATATTATTTTTAGCTAAATTTGCAACCAAAATACCATTTTTTACAACATTTGCTAAATGTAAAACTTTAGAATTAGATCCATTGGATAAAAATTCATTCACTCCACTTGCAAAACTTCCAGTAAGACCCAAGGCATTGATAATTTGCTCCTTGTTTAAATTTAGCAAAACCGCACTTGCACTTACACTTCCAAAAATTCCAGCAATAGCACTTGTGTGAAAACCACGTTTATGAAAACTTCCTTTACTCGCAATACCCACTCTAGCGGCTATTTCCCAACCAATAATAAAAGCTTTTAAAATTTGTTTTGCGTCTTTGCAAACACTAAAACCATAGCTTAAGCAAAGTGGAGTTAAAAAAGCACTAGCATGTAAAATCGCTTCTGTGTGAGTATCATCAAAATCAAGAGCATGAGAAGCGATTGAATTAAGCATGGCTGCATTAATGGCATCTATTTTTTGCTCTTGTCCCCAAACGATTGTATTTCCTTCGGTTTTTAAGGCATTTAAAGCATTTAAAACACATTCTTCTTTGTGGGCAGCTAAGGCTGTCCCAAGGCTATCAAGCATGAGTTCTTTAGCTCTGCAAATTACATTTTGAGGTATATCATCAAAATGTAATTTCATAATAAATTCAGCTAATTTTTCACTATAAAACATTTGCTTTCCTATTTCAAAATAGCACTATTTTTGATTTTTGCTAAAAATTCATCCACAAGTTTTGGTGCATAACCTACATAAGTAGTTGCGTCAAGTAAAGCATCAATTTCTTTTTCTTTTAAAACTTTAGAAACTCTTTTATCAGCTAGTAAAACTTCTTTGAAAGTTTTTTGTTTTTCGATACCTAACATAGCATTTTCATAAACGATTTCATGCGCATGTTGTTTGCCATAGTGATCACTTAGAGCAAACATAACGCGTTCTGCCAAAACAAAACCATGAAGAGTATTTAAATTTTTAAGCATTTTATCTTTCTTCACTTCTAAATCACTTAAAGCAAATTTCATATTAGCTAAAACTACAGAAAGCATTAAAAACATTTCAGGTAAAAGCTTCCATTCCATTTTCCAAACCTGCCCATCTCTTTCGTGTTCGTGTCTTTCTATATCGCTAAGTATGGCTAAATTTGCTTTTAAAGCATTGCTTACCGTAACAGCATTTTCGCTGACTGCAGGATTTCTTTTATGAGGCATAGTGCTAGATCCTACTTGACCTTTTCCAAAAGGTTCTGCTACTTCATCAATTTCATTGTGTGAAAGTATAAGAAGTTGATGAGCGATTTTATTGAAAGTTGCATTGATATTACCTAAAACATATCCTAATTCTATAAAACGATCGCGTGCA
Organism: Campylobacter sp. 2457A; assembly: GCF_020135895.1. NCBI lineage: Bacteria > Pseudomonadati > Campylobacterota > Epsilonproteobacteria > Campylobacterales > Campylobacteraceae > Campylobacter > Campylobacter sp. 2457A. The sequence goes on from NZ_JACHTO010000007.1 coordinate 27,404, forward strand.
GGTTGCCAAGAAATATTTGGCACACAAAGACCTAAATTTTCTAAAGTTAGTTTTTCAACTTCATTAGCCTTTTCGCTTAAGCTTGCTTTAGTTCCAACAGCCCCTACGATACTTCCAACATAAAGTCTTTTTTCAAGTTCTAATATTCTTTCAAAATGACGATCAAGTTCGCTAAGCCAAATAGCAACCTTGTGTCCAAAGGTTATTGGTAAGGCTTGTAAAGCCAAGGTTCTTCCCATCATTGCAGTATTTTTGTGAGTTTTAGCAAGTTTTACTAAGGCTTTTGCAATAGCTTTTAATTCTTGCTTAATAATTTGCATGGCTTCTTTAAATTGCAATACAATACCTGTATCAATGATGTCTTGAGTGGTAACTCCAAAATGAACAAATTCGCCTAAATTATCTTTACAAGCTTTTTCTAATCCTCTTACTGTAGGAACTAGGGGATGCTTTGTTTTTTTAAATTCTGCAAAAATAAATTCCATGTCCATAAATTTATAATATGCTTTTTTAGCAATTTCATCGGCTGCTTTTTTAGGGATGATTCCAAGTTTTGCTTGAGCTTTTGCTAAAGCTGCTTCAACATCAAGCCATTTTTGAATGCGATTTTCTTCGCAAAAAATAGCACGCATTTCTTGAGTACTCCAAGAGTCTGCTAATAATTTATGATCAAATACACTTATTCCAGTCATTTTTTCTCCTTTTTAATTTTTTCAAAAGCTTGTTCTAAATCAGCTACAAGATCTTTAGTATCTTCTAATCCTATGTGAAATCTCACAAATGGACCTCTCTTACTCCAATCACTTGCGGTTCTAGGAGGGGTTGTTACCGTAGCTAAGCTTTCATATCCACCCCAACTTGCTCCTATAGAAAAATATTTTAAATAATCCACAAAAGCAATGGCATCATTTTGATTGTATCCATCATTGAATTCTATAGTGATCATTCCATTGCTTCCTTTATGATCACGCATAAAAATTTCATGATTTGGGTGAGATTTAAGTTTTGGATAAAAAATAGTTTTAATTTCTTTTCTAGTTTTTAGAAATTCAACTATTTCATCAGCGCTTTTTTCATGGGCTTTCATTCTCACATCTAAAGTTCTCATTCCTCTAAGTACTAGATACACATCATCAGGGCTTGTAGTAAAACCAAAAGCTTCTGGAAGTTCGTTGAAATTTTTCCATTCTTTTTGGTTGCAAATGACTATACCCATGGTAACATCTGAATGTCCGCTTAGATATTTTGTTGCTGCGATAACGGAAATATCAACTCCAAGCTCCAAAGGATTTAAAAAATATCCACTTGAATAAGTATTATCAATAGCAACTGGGATATTATGAGAATGTGCGATTTTGCAAAGCTTTGGCAAATCAATGATTTCATAAAGTATAGATCCTGGACTTTCACATAAAATCAGCTTAGTGTTAGCTTTGATTTTTTCCTCTATATCGTTCGCATCAGCTTTTAGAAAATCAACTTCAACGCCCATTTTTTCTAAAAATTTATCACAAATGGTTCTAACGGGTCCATAAATTGCATCCGTAATTAAAAAATGTGCGTTTTTGCTCGCATAATTTAAAAGCACCATAGCTAAAGCTGCAAGTCCAGTAGGGAAAAGTTGAGCTCTGTATCCACCTTCTAATTCGCAAATGAGTTTTTCAAGTTCAAAATTAGTAGCTGTACCTCTTGCTCCATAGCTTAAAACTCTTTCAGTTTTTCTTAATTCTCTATATTTTTGCCAAGTTGCATGATCTTTAAAAAGTATAGTCGATGCACGCATTAAAGTTGGATTTACTGATCTTACTTCGGCATTTTGATCCCCTCTTCCTTGATGGATTAATTTAGTTTTTGGTTTCATTTTTTCTCCTTTTTAAAGATAAATATAAGTCATTATGATATTTACAATACTTGCTACTAGCATAGGAATAGCTGTTCTTTTTATCACTGCAAAGGGACTAACTTTTGTCATGGCAGATATAGCTAAAATTGCAGGAGCAATAGGGCTGACACATCTTCCAAAACCTGTCATAATTTGAATAGGTGCTATCATGGAAATGGTTTCAACTCCAAAATGCTTTGCTATATTTGGGATAAGTGAAGCAAAACTGAAAAATGCCGCATTTCCAGACCCCATTAAAAAAGCACAAAAAGCGAGAAGTATAGAAATAACAACAATAATAGCTAGTGCTCCAAAACCTGCATTTTTTAAAATTTCTATCAAAGTATCTACAAAACCAACCGATAAAAGTCCGCTAGCGAATACTTGACCGCAAACAATAAGTGAAACTGTAATCACAAACAAATGTCCCATGCCTTTAAAGAAAATCATTATTGAATTTAAAGTTTCAATAACGCTTTTATAGCGTATCATCTCAAAAATAATTGCTATAAAAGTTGAAATCATCATAGCAACAGAAACATTGATTTTAATGCTTGATTGATAATGAATTTGTAATAAAGCCAAAATACTATCAAGTACAGAGCTAAAACCTAGGATTAAAATTAAAGGTACGATAGGTAAAAGAGCATATATTCTAGGTGGTTTTTTGACTTCTTTTACTTTATTTTCGTTAAGTTCTTCTTCAACTTTTTTAGGATCGAAAACAAAATGTTCTTTTTTATCAAAAAAATAATTGCAAAGATAAATAGAAATTCCTACAGCTATAATGATGGGTAAAGTTGTGGGAAGTTGATAATGAACGAAATAGAATGCAGGATCGATCTTAGCTACATTTGAAGCCATGATGACATTGCTACTTCCAGGCCCATGATCGATATATTGACAAATTGCAATTACACTTAAAGCAGAAAGTTTGGAAACTCCCGTTCTAACCAATATCGGATACATAGTTACCATTAACAAAAGCGCTAAACCAGCATGAGAAGGTATAAAAAGAACCAAAAATTGAGAAATAAAATATGCAAGTATAAGCAAAATATAGGGTGATTTTACCATTTTTAAAGGTTTTTCAAAAACTTTAAAAAGAGCATAAGAAGCACCAACATGATCCATGTAAGCAGAAAAACCTGCTATACACATCAAAGTAAGCCCAAGACCTGCTAAAGTGCTTGATAAAGTTTGATTAAAAACTTCAAAAATATTAAAAAAACCTAAATTTAAAGATCCTTTTTCAAGGATAGGGTGCCCTAATTTATAAAAATCTATACTTTTTAAATAAGTATAAATGTGAGGATAACTTATTTGAATATTTGATTCTGGAAATATACGGATTAAAAACGAAGTAATTGTTGTTATGCCAAGTAAAAAAAATCCACTTAAAAGCAATGCCATATGAGCATTGACTTTTTTATAAAGTATGAAAATAAGTAAAAAAATACTTAAAAGTGAAAAACCAAGACCTAGCATATTTATCCTTTTAAAGCGATAACTTCTATCTCCACTTTTGCTCCTTTTGGTAAATCTTTAACTGCAAACGCACTTCTTGCAGGATAGGGAGCTTGAAAAAATTCAGAATAAACCTCATTAAAAGCAGTAAAATCTGAGATGTTAGCTAAAAAGCAAGTTGTTTTTAATACTTTATCGTAAGAAATTCCATTTTCTTCTAAAATGGCTCCAATATTTTTTAACGATTGTTTGGTTTGTTCTTTTATATCTTCACTTTCTATTTCTCCAGAATTAGGATTTATAGGAAGTTGTCCTGAAATAAATAACAACCCATTAGCCTCTCTATAAGCTGAATAAGGTCCAATAGCTTTTGGATAATTTGACATTTTTTTCTCCTTGAGTATTAAATTATTATTGTTATAATAGAATATTATCATTTTAAGAATAATTTGTCAATATTTTATTATTATGATAATAAAATATTATTTATTTTTTAAAGGAAAGCTTATGGATGAAAAACAGAAGGAACAATTTATCAAATTAACAAAATTTTTAGGGCAAGTTTTAGGTAAACAATACGAAGTTGTTTTTCATGTCATAGATAAAAAAGGTGCTTATATCGCTGCTATTGAAAATAATCATATTAGCGGTAGAACCCTAGAATCTCCTTTGAGTGCTTTTGCAAGCGAACTTATACAAAAAAAAGCTTATTTAAACAAAGATTTTTTACATGATTATAAGGCTTTAATTGGAAAAAATAAACTCGTAAGAGGTTCGACTTTTTTTATAAAAAACGCTGATAAACTCGTGGGAATTTTATGTATAAATCATGATACAAGCGTTATAAGAGAGGTAATTTGCAAAATCATAGATATAGAAAAATTAGACGATATGGACGAATTTCTAAGCCAAGATGAAAGCAGTAATTTAGAAATTAATGGTTTGGCCAATGTAGAAACGTTGAGTCGATCTATAGAAGAAATTTTAGCTCAAAATATTGATATGAGTTATTTAAATTCAAATTATCAACTTAGCATTACTCAAAAAGAAGAAATCGCAAAAACCCTTTATGAAAAGGGTATTTTTAATATCAAAGGTGCTGTATCTATCGTTGCAAAATTTTTAAAAATTTCAGAACCTAGCGTTTATAGGTATTTAAAAAAGTTTAAAAAATAATCATTTTCTTTTTATGAAATTCAATACAGCAAAAGAAATTTTCTTTAAGAAACTTTTTTTAGAATTTTTTAACAAAAAGGCTGAAATTTCTTTGCGTCCAAACATTAAAGCAAAGGTGTAAGGAGTCATACCCAATCCATTATTTTCATCAATATTTGCACCATGTTCTACCAAAAGCTTACACATAGGTAAATATCCTTTAAAACAAACTCCAGCAAGCGGGGTTTGTCCGCGATCATTTTTTTCATCAACCTTTGCACCTTTTTCTAAAAGCATTTTTGCGCTTTCATAAGAGTTATTATAAGCGGCTAACATAAGCAAGGTATCGCCTTTATGAGTTTTTAGATTGACATTTAATCCTGCTTCTATCATTATTTTAAGATTTTTATGGTCATTATTTCTAGCAAAATTAAAAGCCATATTGCATAATTGTTCAAATCTTTTTTCTTCTTCTATGCTAAGAGTTGTCATCTTTTTTCCTTAAATATTAATAATCTTTATTTTACCGCCTAAGGCGGTAAGTAAAAATTATTTTTTTAAAGCTTTTTTAACCCCATTGGCATAATCAGGTGAAATTTTTTCAAAATGCTTTAAAGCTCTATCTATAATTTTTTCATTAACATCTTCCATGGAATTAGCAATATTTTCAAAAAGTTGCTCTTTTTGGTTTTCATTCATAAGATTAAATAAAGCTCTTGGTTGGGTGTAAAAATCTTCATCAAGCGGGGCATGTCTTTGTGCTGATCCTTCTAAAAATAAATTAGGCTCGAGATAACTTCTATCTTCTTTTGGACTATCATCATAACTGTTTGGCTCATAATAAGCTTCTTTATTTTTATAGCTATCGCTATTCATTGCTCCAGCTACATTGTAAGTGTTTGTTTCATTTTTCGGGCGATTAACGGGCAAAAGATGATAATTTGTACCTATTCTATATCTTTGCGCATCAGGATAACTAAATATTCTAGCTTGAAGCATTTTATCAGGACTAAAACCTATTCCAGGAACTATATTGCTAGGACTAAAAGCAGCTTGTTCGACTTCATTGAAATAATTTTGTGGATTTTTATTTAAAATCAATTCTCCAACATCCATTAAAGGAACAACACTATGTGGCCAAATTTTTGTTAAATCAAAAGGATTGAATCCAAGTTTATCTGTATCTTTTTCAGCTAAAATTTGAAGTTGGACTTTCCATTTTGGAAAATCGCCTTTTTCAATAGCATTGTAAAGATCTCTTTGATGACTTTCTCTATCTTTGGCGATCAATTCTTGGGCTTCTTTATTGCTAAGATTTTTGATTCCTTGTAAGGTTTTAAAATGGAATTTAACCCAAAATCTTTCATTTTTATCGTTGATAAAGCTATAAGTATGACTTCCAAAACCATGCATATGACGATAAGTTGCAGGAATTCCTCTATCACTCATAAGTATAGTAACTTGATGTAAGCTTTCAGGGCATAGAGTCCAAAAATCCCAAGCAGCATTGTTGCTTCTTAAATTACTGCGAGGATCTCTTTTTTGAGTGTGAATAAAATCAGGAAATTTATACGCATCGCGGATAAAAAAAGTTGGAGTATTGTTACCCACTAGATCCCAATTACCTTCTTTGGTATAAAATTTAACAGCAAAGCCACGAACATCGCGTTCAGCATCAGCAGCACCTAATTCTCCCGCAACTGTTGAGAAACGTAAAAAGAGCGGAGTAACTTCGCCTTTTTGAAAGACTTTAGCCTTAGTATAAGCGGATAAATCAGCAGTGATTTTCATTTCCCCATAAGCTGCACTACCTTTAGCATGTACTGTGCGTTCAGGAATTCTTTCTCTATTTTGATGTGCAAGTTTTTCAAGTAATAAATAATCTTGTAAAAGTAAAGGTCCTTTTGCACCAGCACTTAAAGAATTTTGATTATCAGCGATAATATTTCCAAAATCATTTGTCATTCTTTTCATTTTTAATTTCTCCTAAATAATAATTTTTATTAATTGATAAATTGTATTCTAATAAAAATTAAAATTAACTTAATTAATTGACAAATTTTGAAATAAAATTTATTTTGATAATAAATTTCAAAATAAATTTAGTTAATTCATATTATAATAATAATTATCAAAATATATAAGGAGGATATATGTCGGTTTTAGTTATCGGTGCGGATGAAATTACTCCTATAAAGGCTGTTTTGCATGATTTGGGTGCTAAGAAAATTGAACATTGGGACGCGCGTAATGAAAATAGAGTTAATCGCAAACCTATTCCTTGTGATACAGAGTGTATAGTTATGCTGACAAGTTTTTTAAATCACAATACCATGAGAAAAATTAAAAACGAGGCTAAAAAAAGAAAAATTCCATTAGTTTGTGCTAAAAGAAGTGTCAATTGTGTGTATTGCGAGTATTGTAAAATTTTTAATTTAAATAAAGAAATGTGCGATTTTAAAGGATTTTAATGTTGTTTGGTTTTGAAAAAAATAGAGAAATAATTCCTGAAATCTATCGTTCTTTAGATAAAAAATATCTTATAATGACTTTTTTAATTCAATATAATTCTTGCGTAGAAGATGAGATGAAAATTCCTCTTATTTATGGAAAACAAGCCAAAAGCATTCAAGAAGCTTTTGATAATTTTATAAAAGATATTTCCAAAGCAAAATTTGGAAAAATTAAAACTATTTTTAAAAGTAATGAATTTCAAGAAAGAAGATTGATTTTTCAAACAAGAAATTTAAAAAAATACAATTTAAATCAAATTCTAAAATTTTATCGCAATGGATTATATTTTGATGCGCAAAGTTTATTTAGTGATTATGTGTATGATAAAATTTCTAGGCAAAATCCAGATGAGATGATTGATCAGCAGGGAAATATTATTGTGGTAAATAAAAAATTTGCTATTTGGGCACTTTGTAAGAAAATTGATATCTATAATTTGAAAATTGAAAATGAAATTCAAAAAATATCAACTTTTGTTGAAAAAAATAATTTTGAAAAATTATACATTGTTTGCCCTCGCAATGAAAATTTTAAACATTTTATTGAAATAAAACATTTTTTGTATGATTTAAACAAAACTATGGTAAAATTAGTTCCGTATAAAATATCAAATCAACTTATAAGGAGAAATAAATGTCAGTAGCAGTAGTTTATGGAAGTGCTATGGGTAACACCGAAGGTGCAGCGAATATGATCGCTTCAAAATTGGGAATCAGTGATGTATTAAATATTGCAGATATTGATGCAGCTAAAATCAATTCTTATGATAAACTAATCTGTGGAACTTCAACTTGGGGAAGTGGAGATTTGCAAGATGATTGGGATGGCTTTGATTTTTCAGGACTTAGCCTTAGTGGTAAAACAGTAGCTGTTTTTGGTATGGGTGATAGCGAAAGTTATTCTGATACTTTTTGTGGCGGTATGGGAAAATTAGCTGAAAATTTAAAAAATGCAGGTGCTAATTTAGTTGGAGAGGTTTCAACTGATGGCTATAGTTTTGAGGCAAGTGATGCTGTTGTAAATGATAAATTTGTAGGTCTTGCTTTAGATAATGACAATCAAGAAGATCAAACAGAAGCAAGAATCGATGCTTGGATAGAGCAAATTAGATCTTATTTTGCATAATAATTAAATATCGACTTTTAGTCGATATTTATAAATTACTCATACTTTTTATCATTATTTTTGCCTTACATTCTGCACAGCAATAAAGTGTTTTAATTTTATTTTGATCTTCTTTAAATTTAGGTTTCATAAGTTCTGCTATTTTTTGCACAGCTTTTTTAGTAGCAAATTCTTTTCCGCATTCTATACATGCAAAAAGTTCATCTTTTGCCATCGTTTGATATTCAAAAAACTTAGGATTGAATTCCATCCCACTTCTTGTTAGCTTTAAGGTATCTTTTTCAGCACAGCTCATTTCACAATACCCACAAGTAGTGCAAAGCGAAGCATTAAATTTTAAAGCATTTTCTTTATGATCTGCGATTAAAGCCCCTACGTTACAAGCTCCAACACAAGAAAGACAAAGGGTGCAAGTTTGAGTATTGATTTCTATTTTACCATATCTTATCCAATCTCCGCTTTTTAAAGAACCAAAATCATCATTTTGTATAAGTTTTTGTATTCTTTTAGAAAAATTTTCTCTTGTGCTAAGAGTATTATTATGAAATTCAAAGTATAAATCTTCTAAAAATTCTTGTTGCTTTAAATGAGTATTTAATTCTTCATTAGCAATAAAAATAGCTTTTTTATTAAATTTTCTCTCAAAAAAAGTATTTAAAAGTTCTATAGCTTCATGATTTCCTTGAGATAGTGTTTGAGTGAAAAAGACTATATTAGCACCGCTACTTTGTAAAAGAGCTAAAAAATGCATAGGAGTAAGCCATCCATCTTTTATGATTAGCGGTAAAGTGTTTTTTGGAAGTTCTAAATTTAAATTTTCTAGAGGAATTTTTTCTGAAATGAGTAAAATTTTATTTTTTTTTAAAAAGTTGCAAATTTCAAAAAAGCTGTTTCTAGGTAAATTAGTACTATCAAGCGATCCGCTAGGACAAATGCTAATACAAGAACCACACTCCAAACAATCTATTTGTGAAAAAATTAGATTTTTATTTTCATCATCTTTTAAAATAGCTGTTGTGGGACAAATTTCAACACATTTAGCACAGTGCTCACTACGCCTTGAATGATATTGGCATATATTTAAATCATAGGAAAAATAATTTTTGTAAGTGTAATTTGGGATAATGCTATTTAAAAATTCAAGCAGAGCTTCTTTATTTTTGAAATTTTGCATATCATAGCAGCCACTTTGCCTTGAAAAATCTTTTCTTAAGAATTGGTGATTGAAAATTAAAATATCAAAATCAATTTCTATTTCATCGGATATTATCGCACATAATTCTCCTATAGTCCCAAAAATACCTTTGACTTCTTCATTTTTTAAAGCAATGACTTTAAAATCATTTTTTTTCAAAAAATCAACAAGTTCTTCTTCTAGATCGATAAGAATAATGCGTTTTTGAATGGGTTTATTGTCTTCAAAATCAAGTCCAAAATCATAAATATGATTTCTAATTTGATAGAGTTTTAAAATATTTTTAGCCTTTTCTAAAGTATCATCTTGAGAATTTCTAAGGTAAAAATTAATTTCTGGAGCGTAGATGCTAGATTTTTGTTTTTTATCATTAGAGATTAAAACTTCTATATCTTTATTTGTTTCCCAAATTTCAATTTCATCAGGCAAGGGGATTAAATCTTTATTTTTTATGAAAACAAATTCTTTCATTAAGTTTTTCCTCTAAAAAAATATTTTTTAAATTTTATGTTAAAATAACCAAATATTTTCTTAAGGTTTAAGATGGACAAAATAAAAAAATTCCCACAAATTGGAACTTTAATCGAGGATGAAACTTTAAAGGAATATCCCTTTTATTTAAGGGCTTATTTTTGCAAAAATATCGTAGCTAATCTTAAGGCCTTGGGTGAGAATAGCTGTGAAAAAAATATTCTTTTAGAAAAAATAAAATCAGAAATTCAAAAATATTTGCGTAAAGATTTACAAAGTGTGATCAATGCTACAGGTGTGATTATCCATACAAATTTGGGTAGAAGCGTGATTGATGAAAGTATTTTTAACCAATGCAAAGATCAAATTTGTAATTATGCAAATCTTGAATTTGATTTAGAAAATGGCAAAAGAGGAAGTCGCTACGCTTTGGTACTTGAAAAACTTAAAATGCTTTTTGAGTGTGAAGATGCTTTAGTGGTAAATAATAATGCTGCAGCGGTTTTTTTGATTTTAAATTCTCTTTGTTTAAATGAAGAAATTATTAGCTCTAGAGGTGAATTGGTCGAAATAGGTGGGAGTTTTCGTGTGCCTGAAGTGATTAAGGCTGCTGGAGTTAAGCTTAAAGAAGTTGGAACAAGTAATAAAACGCATTTAAAAGACTATGAAGAAGCTATCGATGAAAATACAAAGTTACTATTAAAAACACACAAATCAAATTTTGCCCTTATAGGTTTTCAAAGCGATGTAAGCATTGTGGAGCTTGATAAATTAGCTAAAGAAAAAGGAATTTTAACCTATTATGATTTAGGTTCTGGGTGGTGTGAAAATTTAAATAAAGAATTGGCAAAAAATGAACCTATGATTAAAAAAGTGCTTAAAAATTGCGATATTTTAAGTTTTAGCGGCGATAAACTTTTTGGTTCTGTCCAAGCTGGAATTATACTGGGAAAAAAAGATTTGATTGAGAAGATTAAAAAAAATCAGCTTTTAAGAATGTTAAGAGTGGATAAAATCACTTTAGCGCTGCTTAATGAAACGCTTAAAGCTTATCTTGAAAAAGATTATAATAAAATCACTACTTTAAGACTTTTAAACGATGATATTAAACATATAGAGCAAAAAGCTTTGTGGGTGCAGCAGAGGATTAAATTTGAAAGTGAAATTAAAAATAGCAAGAGTTTGGTCGGGGGTGGTTCTATGCCTGATAGAACTTTAGAAAGTCGAGTTTTATCTTTTAAGGGCAAGGCTTTAATATTGCAAAAAAAATTTAGAGAAAAAAACATTATAGGTCGCGTTGAAAATGATAGTTTTGTTTTAGACTTTAGAACGATTAGGGAAAGTGATTTGGATACTTTGATTCAATTGATTAATTCTATGGAAGATTGATGAATTCTTTACTTATTGGAACTGCAGGGCATATTGATCATGGAAAAACTTCTTTAATTAAAGCTTTAAATGGCTTTGATGGAGATAATTTAAAAGAAGAAAAAGAAAGACAAATTACGATCAATCTAAGTTTTTCGGATTTAAAATTAAAAGATAAACACTTTTCTTTTATCGATGTTCCAGGTCATAAAGATTTAGTTAAAACTATGATTAGCGGAGCATTTGGTTTTAGTGCTTGTTTGTTTGTTATTGATATTAATGAAGGTTTAAAAGAGCAAAGCATAGAGCATTTAGAAGTGCTTGAAATCTTAGAAATTAAAGATATTATTATTGTATTTAGCAAATGCGATTTATGTGAAAATTATAAGGAACGTGGGCAAGAAATTTTAAAAAAGTTAAATTTTACCCCTTTAAATGTTTTTTATACATCTATAAAAGATCAAGCTAGTATCGATGTTTTAAAAGATTATCTTTTAAATTTAAAAGATAAAAATGCAAAAGATGATTTGATTTTTCGCTATTACATAGATAGAATTTTTTCACTCAAAGGCATAGGAACTGTTGTGACAGGTAGTTTAAATGAGGGAAAAATCAGTGTTAATGAAAAAATTATTTGCTTGGATAATCAAAAAGAACTTTTGATCAAAAATATACAAAATCATGATCAAGATTGTAAAGAAATTGGAGCTTTTAACCGTGTGGCATTGAGTTTAAATTGCGATCATAAAGATTTGAAAAAAGGTTTTGTTTTAAGCAAGAAAGGTATTTTTAAAGGATTTTTAGAATGCGATGTTTTAATCAAAGCTAAAAGAGGATTAAAAAATGAGAAAATGCTTTTTTGTGTAGGAAGCAAAAGTGTAGAATGTAAGCTTACAATTTTAAAAGAATTAGACAATGATGAATTTTTTGCCCATCTTGTTTTTAAAACCCAGCTTTTTTTATGTTTTGATGAAAAATTTATCTTACTTCAAAATAATCGTATTGTCGGGGGTGGTAGAATTTTAAATCCTGTAAGTGAGCCTTTAAAGAAAGAATTAAAAAATAAATTATTATTTTTACTTAAAAATAGAGACTTTAAAGCGGTTTTTAGTTTTTTAAAAGATATCCATAAAATGGGATTTGGTTTGCTTTCTAGCTATCAAAGATTTAAATTACTTCATAAAGAAGCTTTGGATTTGGCAAAGAAATTAAACGGGGTTTTTGTGGATGAAAAAAATCTCAATGTTTATAATCTCTTAGCTTTGGATGAATTTAAAAAAATGATTATTTTTATACTAGAAAAAAATCCTTATGCTATGTTTTCTCCGACTTCATTATCTTTGAGAATCTCTTGGGCGAGTGTGGAATTTTGTGAATTTGGGCTTAAAAATATGCAAAATTTGCTCGATTTTAAAAATGGAATATATTTTAAAAAAGGGATTGACTTTGAAAAACTCAAACAAAGAAACAACAATGAACTCTATGAAATATTAAAAAAACAAGGTATTAAGCCACAAGCTCCTTATAATCTTTATGAAGATTTAGATCTTGATCGAAAAAGCGGTGATGAAATTTTAAAAAAACTCACTCAAGAAAAGTTAGTTATCAGACTTTCTCATAATCTTTTTGTAGAAAAAAAAGTTTTAGATCAAATGATGCAAGAATGTTTGAAAATTTTACAAACAACAGAGCTTGATGTGCAAAAAATGAAAGAAATTTTTCATCTATCAAGAAAATACGCAATAGCGTATTTAGAGTATCTAGACAAAGATGAAAGGGTGCAAAAAAAAGAGAAAAAAAGATTTTTAAAAACAAGTATTTAGAAAATCATTATACAATAAATCTATATTTTATTTTTTAAGGAATATGAATGAGAAAATTAAGCTTAATTTTAGCTTGTTCAGCATCTTTATTTGCTGCAAGCAATAGTGAAATCAGTGATTTTTATTCAAAAAGTATCAAAATGCAGTTTCCAAATGCTACCGTAAGTGTCAAAGATCGTCAAAAAGTTGGAAATACAGGATTTGAAAGTGTGATTGTTAGCGTGAGTGTTGATGGTCAAACTCAGGATCAAATTCTTTTTACAAAGGATAATATTATAGTTCCTGATATTATTGATATAAAAACAAGAACTTCTTATGCTCAAGAATATGAAATGAAAAAATTTAAAGAAGCTAGAGAACATTTTGCTAAAAATGCCAAACCTGTGGCACAAAAGGAAAAGATGGTGATTGCTATGGGTGATAAAAATAAACCCGCAATGTATGTATTCTCTGATCCAGAATGTCCTTTTTGTAGAGAGCAGCTAGAGCAAATTAAAGATGAGCTTAAAGATTATCAAATCAATTATATTTTAACTCCAGTGCATGGAAAATCAGCTTTTGAAAAGTCAGCACTCATTTATAAAGAAGTTAAAAAAGCTAAAAATGATGATGAAAAAATAGCGATTTTAAAGAAATATTATAATCCAAATATTAAAAACTACCCAAAAGTCAGCGATGCTGAATTAAAACAGATATTCTCTCTTTATGAAAAATATCGTGCTTTAGGGCTTAGCGCTACACCAACCATCATAAAATGAAAATTTTTATTTTTATATTTTTGGCACTCCTTATGAGTGCCTGTGCTAATTCTACCTTTGTTGAAAGTTCTATACAAACTAATAATGAAGGCATATTTCTTCAAGCACATCCTAATGAAACTTTTGAAATTCTTTTTCAAAATCCAAGTAAAATTAAAAGCGAGCTAGAGTATAAATTAGCCAATAAATTGCAAAATTTAGGACTTAAACAAAGCAATCAAAATCCAACATATAAAATTTATCTCAATCTTGTGGATATGAAAAAACATTCTTATGCACAAAGGATAAGCACTTCAGCTAGATTTTTTTATGATTTTGATCCTTTGGAAAGCCAAGGAGAATGGCTTGTTGAGAATTATTACAGTATGCAATTAAATATAGAGATTATTAAAAATGGTAAAACTCAAAGAACAAGCTTAATCGCTAGAACAGCTTATTTGGCAAATAAAGAGCGTTGTCAAGCTTCATTAGAAGATAAAATTCTCAATCAAATTGCGAGTTTTTTCTATTTTAAATTTTAGCTTTTAAACTTTCTTCATTTGTAATTTTACTGTCAAATTTAATAATTAAATTTTTGGAATTTTTATAAATATCTACAACCCCTATATTTTTTCCAAATTCTTTTAAATCTAAAGATGTATTTAAAGGTAGGTAGATATTTTTAAATTCAGATGGATTTTTTAAGAAAAAGAGACTAATCAGCCAAAAAATAGCTAAAACAACTAAGATAATTGTTAAAAGATTTAATTGATTAAGATGTAAAAATATTCCACCAACAGAACCACCTATAAAACTTCCTGCATAACCAAAGGCATTAAAAAGACCTAATGCTGCACCTTTTTCATGGACTTTACAAAATTTTGATGCACAACTTTGCATAATAGGTTCATGTAGGTTAAATCCGATAAAAAATATAACAATAGCAACAATAAAAAGATTGATGGAATTAGAAAGACTAAAAAGAACATAAGAAAAAATAAAAAATACCACACCAAGTAATAAAATTTGCTTAGCCAATCCTTTTTTTTCTCCTAAACTTCCGGCAAATCCCATGGCAATAAATCCCGCAATCATAGAAGGCGTATAAACAGCCCAAAGTTTATTTTCATGAAAACCTAGATGTTTAACTAAAATAATAGGTATGCTTAAAAACGCTATACTCATAAGCATTTTTTGCATACAATTAGTAATATTCATTAGGGCTAAATTTTTTTGTCTAATAAGATGTAAAAAAGGTGTTTTTTGATTGTGATGAGTGATTTTATTTTCTTTTGGAACAACGCTATAAAGTAAAACAATACATAAAGCCGATAAAGCTGCACTCAAATAAAAAAGACTAGATAAGCCCCATTTTGCACTCATTAAAGGAGAGATAACCATAGAACTCGCAAAACTAAGACCTATAAAAGAACCCATGATAGCCATAGCTTTACCGCGATTTTCTTCTGTGATAAAATCGCTAATCATAGCTGTAGCGACGCCGCCAATAGCCCCAGCACCTTGAAGCATTCTGCCTAATAGCATCATGTAAATATCATGGGAAAAGGCACAAATTAAAGAACCTACAATAAAGACTAAAAGTCCTATAAGCATTGTTTTTTTACGACCTATTTTATCGCTTAAAATTCCAAAAGGCATTTGTAAAATCATTTGCGTAAGAGAATAAATTCCTACCAAAAATCCCACTAAGAATTCATTCGCATGTTCTAATTTTAGAGTATAAAGACTTAAGACAGGCAAAACAATGAAAAGTCCAAAAAATCTAGTTCCAATTATAAATGATAAAGCTAAAACATTATTTAACATTGCTACCTTCCTAAATTTTAAATTGAGATAATTTTACTATCATTTAGATTAACTTATTTTTAATTTTATAGGATATTTTTCTTGTAAGCTTTTAAAAATTATGCTAGACTTTTTTCAAAGTTTTCATAGCTAAAAAAAGAAAGGATAGGGTATGAAAATTCTTTTGGCAACAAATAACGCACATAAAGTTCTAGAATTTAAAGACATGATTAAAGATTATTCTTTATATTCCTTTGGTGATATTCTTAAGCCTTTTGAAATCGAAGAAAATGGTAAAAGTTTTAAAGAAAACGCTTTGATAAAAGCTAGAGCTGTTTTTAATGCTTTAAATCAAGAACAGAAAAAAGATTTCATTGTTTTAAGTGATGATAGTGGAATTTGCGTTGATGCTTTGGGAGGAAAACCTGGAATTTTCTCTGCTCGTTTTAGCGCTAAAGGTGATGATAAAAGCAATAGAGAGAAATTACTTTCTGAAATGAAAAATTTAAATATTTATGAAAGTAAGGCTCATTATAAAGCTGCTATTGCTTTAGTGACTTTAAATGGGGAGTATGTAACCCAAGCAAGTATGCATGGAAAAGTCATCAATAAAGAAAAAGGAGACAAAGGCTTTGGTTATGATAGTCTTTTTATTCCAAAGGATTTTGAACAAACTTTAGCTGAACTTGAATCTAGTCAAAAGAATAAGATTTCGCATAGATTTAAAGCTATGGAGCTTGCTTTAATTATTTTAGAAATGATTAAAAGGGAAAAAGAAAGATGAAGAAATTTATAAAATACATGATTGCGGTTGTTCTAATTTATGCTATTTATGTTGGTTTTCAAGTTTGGCTTTCTTAGAATAAATACTGATTAAAAAACTAGGGAGTAAAAATAAACTCCCACTTAAAAGTAAAATCATAACAAAGACTGTTAAAACCCCAAAATAGATTGTAGGGATAAAATTACTACTCATCATAACGCTAAACCCTAATACTATGCTTATAGTAGTATAGTAAAGTGCTGATCCTATGCTAAGATGAGAGTTGATTATAGCTTCTTCAATACTTTTGCTTTTAATTTCTTCCTTAAAACGATAGATATAATGAATAGCATCATCAACTCCAATGCCAATAGCAATAGCAGCTATTGTAATACTCATCATATCAAGAGGAATTTGACACAACCCCATTAAGGCAAAAACAACACTTAAAGGAATAACATTAACCAGTATAGCTATAATGGAAAATTTTAAATCACGAAAAACAAAGATAAAAAGAATAAAAATGGCTAATATAACAAATACAAGTGTATCAAATTGCGAAGAAAAAAGACTTTGAAGCATATTATTGTAAAGCACCATAATACCTGTGATTTGTATTTGCACATCATCATTTTTTAAAAGCTTGTGTAAATTTTCATTAAGCTTGATCAAAAATTCGTTACGTCTTAAATTTGGATCAGAATCAACAATACGCATTGTAAATCTTAATTCATTGTTTTTTATATTGACAAAAGGAGAAATAAGATCTTGTTTGAAATTTTGAGGCAAATTTTCATTTAAAAATGCCAATGCAAAATCATCTAAATCCTCGCCATGATTGATATTTTTACCTAAAATCAAAAGACTGTTTAAACTAAGAACTGAACCGACAAATTTTTGATGTTCTAAAAATTCATGAACTTTTTTAGCAATACGTGTTTTTTTGGAATTAAACCAATAGGTATCTTTTTTCTCTAGATCTTCAAATTCATCTTCAAAACTATCTAAGGCTTTATTTGAGTTGGTAGCTGTTTGATTATTTTTAAAGCGTATGATTACATCTAGAGGCAAGGTTCCGCCTAAATTTTTATCAATAACAAGTAATCCTTTTTTAATCTCACTGCCATCTCTAAAATAATTCACAAAAGAATTTTCAACCCTTAGTTTAGAAATTCCAAATAAGGATACTAAAATCGCTATACAAGAAATTCCATAAATGATATAACGTTTTTTTTGATCAAGACTTATTTTTGCACAAAATTCTAAAAGATTGAATTTAAATTCTTTTTTGTGGTATTGCTTTGGCTTGAGTAAAACTAGAATACTTGCTAAAAATAAATAGCTAAAAATCAAAGCCAAACCAATGCCCACGCTCATCATAATGCCTAATTTTATAATAGGCTCTATATTTGAAAATATAAGGGAAAAAAAGCCTATCATGGTTGTAACTATAGCATAAAGGCTAGGTTTTGCTTTAGCCAGTAAGGTTTGAAGCACAAGGCGTTGAATTCTTGCATTAGGGTAGGTTTGAGAGATTTCTATAAAATGAGTGATTAAATGTATAACCACACTTAAAGTTATGATTAAAACTAAAGCAACGTAGTTAGAAGAAATAACCGTGATTTGAAAATTTAAAAGAGCAAATACTCCACTTGCCGCACTCAAACTGATAAAACATATAAAAAGGGGCAAAAGAACAAAACGCCAAGTTCTAAAAAAATAATATAATGCAATTGCCAATAAAAAAACTAAAGAAACTCCATAGATTAAAAGATCGGATTTTATATAGGTGATCATATCATCAGCTATCATACTGACACCGCCAAGATAAAGTTTATCTTGATTGGTTTCGTATTTTTTTATAATATTTTTTATAAAATCTAAATTTTGTTTATTGAGAATTTTTTGCTGATCTTGATGTTTTTTAATCGCTAAACGAATAGCATTTTTTTCTTTTTCATTTTTAGCTAAATCTCTTTTTTCTATAAGTTCATTGTAAATATAATCTGTTTTTAGATAAATGATAATTCCTGTGATTTTTCCATTTTTTGAAATAATATTATTTTTATAAAAAGGATTGTTTAAAATTTCATTTTTTGCCTTTGTTTGATTAACATCTTTGCTTTGTATATCGGGTATATTTTTTAAAAGTTCTTTAAGATCTGTGTTTTCAGAGCTTTGTAATAAGGGTGCATTGATGATACTAAAGACGCGTTCAACTAAAGGTGCTTTTTCTAAATCATTGTGAAGTTTTTGTAATTTAGATAAATTTGTTTTTGAAAAAGGATTTTCATCTTGAGGTTTAAAAGCAAGAATCAAAAAATTATCATTTTTATAATGTTTTGAAATTTCTCTAAAGGTTTTTAAATCGGTATCATCTTCGAGCAATAAACTTTCAGCACTTGCATCAACACTTATTTTAAAAGCAAAAAAACTAAGAAATAAACAAATAAAAAAGGTTCCCAAAAAAGTAGTTTTTGGGTAAGAAATAATCAGTTTTAAAAATTTTGAAAGCATTTATTTAATGGTAATGCTTTTGAGTTTTTGCAATAAAGCGTTAAATCCCTCACTCGATAAAATGTCTCCAAATTGAGAGCGATAAGTTTGAATGATGCTAACCCCCAGTACATCAACATCATAAATTAACCAATTATTATCATTGTTGTAAAATTTGAAAATAATATTTTTTTCCTCTCCATTATCCACAATAGAAGTTGTAAGAAAATATCTTTTTTCGTTTTTAAGTTCTCCATTTTTTACTTTTAGAATTTGATCTTTATAAAGACTTAATTTATCAGTAAAGCTTTTTTTAAGACTTTGCTCAAAAGCTTTTGAAAATTCTTCTTGCTCTTGTTTGCTAAGTTTATCATAGTTTTTTGAAAGACTAAGTTTTGCTATAAGTTTATAATCAATGATATCATCAAAGAGTTTAAAAATTTCATTTGCGACTAAAGTTTTATTTTTTTGAGTTTTTAAAAAATTCAAACTTTTATCAATGTTATTTTGCATAGTATGTGGGATATCGTTTAAATTTAAAGCCCAAATATTTCCTAAAAAAAAGAATAATAAAATAATTTTTTTCATTTGTTTCCTTATTTACTTAATTCTTGCCTTCTTTGTTCGTAAGCATCTCTTAAAAATGGATATAAATTTGGTGAATTATAATAAATTTCATCAATTTCATCAAGTTTGAAACTAAGCTCATTGCTAAAATCATAAGCACTGATTGCTATACTTTCCCATTGAGGATTTATATAGCTTATAGGATCTGCATACCAAATTGCAGGTAAAGTTAAAGTATCTCTTAAATTACTAGGCCCCAATACAGGCAATACTAAGTGAAATCCTCCGCCAACTCCCCAGTGTCCTAAGATGGTTCCAAGATCAGCAGGATGTTTTTTTAAACCCATTTGACTAGCTGGATCCATTAAGCCACCAAATCCCATAATTGTATTTGTTGTAAATCTTTTAAATTCCTCTCCGGCATTTTTAAATTTCAATTGTAAAACATTGCCAACAAAACGTAAGGGTGAAAATAAATTGTCAAAAAAATTCCTTACTCCTGTGCGTAAAAACTGAGGTGTAATTTCATTATAACCCTTTAAAATAGGGCGAAATCCATAAGTATATAAGGCTACATTAAAATGAGTCATGGCTTTATTATAACTTGCAAGTGGATCATTGATTTGATAACTTTTGTATTCTTGCTCAAAATCTTCAAAATTTTGATCCAACGCAAAAGAATAGCTTAATAATAACAATAATATGATTTTAATTTTCAAAATTTAAAACTCCAAAAAATAACGACAAAGATTAATTAATTTTTATATCCCAAAAGAAATCTATCCATTCTTTAGCTTCTTTAACCTTGAAATCAGGTTCTAAAAGAGCCGTTTTTTTATAGAAAATCGTTGCAATTTTTAATTCTATATGAGGAAATTGTTCTTGCAGTCTTTTTTTAATTTCAGATAAGCTTTCTCCGCTATCTACTATATCATCAATGAGTAAAATTTTTTTATAATTTTTAAGATCTGGGATATTAAAAATTTCAATGGTATCGAGTTTTTTAGTATCGTCATAATGTATAGAATTGAGACTAAAAAGGTTGCGAGTATCTAGGGCAACGGCTAAAGAATGTCCTAAAGTCATACCGCCTCTAGCGATGGCAATAAGAGCATCAGGATTAAATTCTTTTTTTATTTGTGTGGCTAAAAATTTAACGTCTTCTTCAAAATAATCATAAGAATAAAAAAACATCCATCCCCTTTTTATTGTAGTGCTATCAGTAAAAAATTACCTAAAGAAATCAAGCTTAAAACAACAATGCCTAAGCTAATTTGATCCCATTGGCGTTTAAAAACTCTTATTAGTAGATAAGTGAGAAAACCAAAAGCAAAACCCGAGGTAATAGAATAGGTTAGTGGCATCATGATGATGGTAAAAAAGCTACCCACCGCTATAGCCTCATCTTTAAAATCTATATTTTTAACTTCCATAAACATTAAAATTCCAACCATAATAAGAACAGGATAAATTGCATTTGCAGGTATGGCTTTAAAAAGTGGAAGTAAAAAAAGAGTTAAAATAAAACATAAAGCCACAACAAGTGCTGTAAGACCAGTTCTTCCACCACTTTCTACTCCAGTTGTGCTTTCAACAAAAGCTGTTACAGTGGATGTCCCAACTAAAGAACCAAGAGTAGATCCTGTAGCATCCGCCATTAAAGTTTTCCCAAGTTTTTTTTCACCATTTTTAGCATCATCAAATATTTTTCCTCTTTCTCCTACGCCAGTAATAGTACCAATGCTGTCAAAAAGTTGAGTGATGAAAAAAGTAAGTATGATAGGAATCATACTAATATTTAAAGCACTTTTGATATCTAATTTTAAAAAGATTGCCCCTAAGCCATTGGTAGAGTCAAAAGCAGGTAGGGAGAATAGCTGAGTAGGAAATTGTGCTTGATCGATATGGAAAATCCAAGCAATGATTGAGCTGATTAAAACTCCAAAAATAAAAGCCCCTTTAAGTTTTATAGCCCAAAAAAAGATAATAAGTGCAAGAGTAAAAATTCCAAAAAGCACATGAGAGCTTCCAAAATTTCCTATTCCCACTAAGGTATCTTTATTATGCACAATAATCCCCATTTGACTCAATCCTAAAAAAGTGATAAAACAGCCAATACCTGCACAAATCGCTAGTCTCAAATCTTTAGGGATATTTCTAATAATCCAAAGGCGAAAGTGTGTAAAAGAAAGGATAAGAAAAATAATACTTGAAATAAAAACTGCTCCTAAGGCACTTTGCCAAGGAATTTTTTGTGCTCCACAAACCGCAAAGGTAAAATAAGCATTTAAGCCCATACCAACACTCATAGCAACTGGCGTATTAGCAAAAAAAGCATTAAAGGCACTTGCTACGATAGTAACTAAGGCAGTTGCTGTGATTAAAGCCTCTATAGGCATACCAGTATTACTTACAATTGCTGAATTAACAGGGATGATATAAACCATAGCTAAAAAAGTGGTCAATCCAGCAATCAACTCTGTGCGAAAATTAGTTTTATTTTCTTTAAGTTTGAACAAATTTATCTCCTAAATTAATAAATTTTTAACTCATTATATAAACTATCTCGTTCTACAGGGATTAAATTAGCAGTTTTAATCATATCTATAAAAGTTTTCAAACTTGTTCCTTTGGCTGATTTTGCCCCTCCGGCACTTTGAATACTTTCTTTTTCAATGGTTCCATCTAAATCATTAGCGCCAAACTCTTGAGCTACCATAGCTAAATTTAAAGTCATCGTTGCCCAATAAGCTTTGATATTTTTGATATTATCAAGTACCAAACGCGAAATAGCAACGGTTTTTAAAATCTCTTCGCTGTCCATAATTTTATCAGTTTGTATAAAGCTATTATCCCTTTGCCATACTAAAGGAATAAAAGCGTTAAATCCGCCGGTTTCATCTTGTAAATTTCTAAGTCTAAACATATGATCGATTCTATGTTCTCTTTCTTCTATGTGTCCAAAGAGCATAGTAGCATTACTTAGTTTGCCTTTTTGATGCCATAGTTTGTGAATTTTCAACCAATTCTCACTGCTAACTTTTCCATGACAAATTTTTTTACGAATTTCTTCATCAAAAATTTCAGCCCCACCACCAGGCATTGAATCTACGCCATATTCTAGCATTTTTTCAATCGCTTCTTCATAACTCATTGCAAAGCGTCGGTGTAAGAAATCAATTTCAGCTGCTGTCATAGCTTTTATGTGGATATTAGGATATTTTTCTTTGATCATTTTAAAAATTTCTAAATACCATTGCCAACTTGTATCTTTATTATGAGCAGAAACTATGTGCACTTCTTTTGTGCCGCGAGTTACGGTTTCATCAACTATTTTCATAATTTCTTCATGAGTCATTATATAAGGATTTGGATTTTTGCGGTGAGCTGAAAAGGCACAAAATTTACAAGTATCTGCACAGATGTTGGTTGGATTGATATGGCGATTGATATTGAAATAGACTTTTTTACCATGAAGTTTTTCACGTCTTTTGTGGGCTAATTTGCCTAGAGTAAAAAGATCTAAATCCCAAAGTTTATTTGCTTCTTCTTGATTGATTCTTTCTTCATTTTCTAATTTTTTAAGTAAATTTTTCATTTGATGATCACTTTTTGTTTTTCAAAATTTTAAAACAAACATTATAAATTCTTACTGAAAAAAAGATTTAACTTATAAGTAAATTTCGATAAAATAGTGTTTTATCAGTATTTTTAACAAAGAAAATCATAATTCTTAGAATAAATCATTAAAAAAGATAAGTTAAAATTCATTATTTAAAATAAATTAATAATTTTTAAGAGAGTAAAAATGTGTGGAATAGTAGGTTATATAGGAAAAAATGAAAAAAAACAAACCATAATCAATGGACTTAAAGAACTTGAATATCGTGGCTATGATAGTGCAGGTTTAGCAGTAATGAAAGATAAAGAACTTAGTTTTTTTAAAGCTGTAGGAAAACTTGAGAATTTATCTAATAAATGTAGTGGTTTTTCTAGCGAAGGTTATGGATTTGCCATAGGCCATACGCGTTGGGCAACACATGGAAAACCAACAGAAATCAATGCTCATCCACATTTGGGACAATACTCTTGTGTGATTCATAATGGAATTATAGAAAATTATAAAGAAATTAAAGACAAATTAGAGCACAATGGCGTTCATTTTCTAAGCCAAACTGATACTGAAGTGATAGTGCAACTTTTTGAATTTTATGCTAAAGATATGGATGCATTTGAGGCGTTTAAAAAGACTATTGATGAGTTACGTGGAGCTTTTGCGATTCTTTTGATCACAAAAAAAGATCCTAATCGTGTCTTTTTTGCTAAAAATGCAGCTCCTTTAATTGTGGGAAAAAATGAAGAGAATGAGATTTATTTTGCTAGTGCTGATACACCTTTAATCGGACTTTGTAGCGAGGTGATTTATCTTGAAGATTTGAGTTTAGGCTATGCTAATAAAGAAGAATTGGTGATTTTTGAAAATCATAAACTCAAAATCAATTCTTTTACAAAATTGCGAGGTGATAAAGCTTTTGCTAAAAAAGATGGTTTTCGCTTTTTTATGGAAAAAGAAATTTATGAACAAAGTCGTGTTATGAGTGAAGTTTTAATGGGACGCATCAATGGAGATGAGGTGGTTTTTGATGAGCTTGAAAATGAAAATTTAAGCAATATTGATGAAATTACTTTATGTGCGTGCGGAACAAGTTATCATGCAGCTATGGCAAGTGCTTATTTGTTTGAACGTTTAGCAAAAATTAAAGCTAAGGTTGAAATTGCAAGTGAATTTCGCTACCGCGAGGCAGTGATTAAGCCTAATTCTTTATTTATTGTAATTTCTCAAAGTGGAGAAACTGCAGATACATTAGAGGCTTTAAAAATAGCAAAGGAGCAGGGTGCAAAAACTTTTGCAATTTGCAATGTGGATAATTCTAATATGGTGCGTTTAGCACATTTAAGTCTTTTAACCCGTGCAGGTATTGAAAAAGGTGTAGCCTCGACAAAGGCTTTTGCGACACAAATTTTAACCCTTTGGATGTTGGCTATTTTTATTGCACAAAAGAAAAATTTTGATACTTCTATAGAAATTCAAGCATTACTACATACACCAAATTGTGTTAAAGTAGATACTAAATTACACGAAAAAATTCATCGCTTATCTAAGCGTTATCTTGATGGACATGGATTTTTCTTTATAGGACGTGATGTTTTTTATCCTCTAGCTTTAGAGGGTGCTTTAAAATTAAAAGAGCTTTCTTATTTGCATGCTGAAGGTTATCCAGCGGGAGAAATGAAACATGGTCCTATAGCGTTGGCTGATTCTAAGCTTTATACCATTGCCTTAATGCCTAAAAATATGCTTTATGAAAAAACAAAATCTAATGTTGAAGAATTAATTGCTAGAGATTCTACTGTACTTAGTATTTCTCCTTTGGAATTTGATTTGAGTGATGATTTTATAAAAACTAATGAACAAAATCATTATATGTGTGAATTTTTTGAAATGATGGTGATCACTCAACTTTTAGCTATGGAAATTTCTATTAGAATGGGTAATGATGTAGATATGCCAAGAAATCTTGCAAAAAGTGTAACAGTAGAATAAAAAATCATTAGTGTGCAGTTTTGAAACAAAGTTTGTTTAAATCTGTGCTTATTTATTTAAAATTTAAATTATAAGCTAATTTTATGTCTATTTTTGTTTAAATCATTGTATGAAATTAAAATTGAAGGAAAATACAATGGAGTATAGAATAGAGCATGACACTATGGGTGAAGTTAAGGTTCCAAATGATAAATATTGGGGAGCACAAACCGAGAGAAGTTTTGAAAATTTTAAAATTGGTTGCGAGAAAATGCCAAAGGTTTTAATTTATGCCTTTGCAAATCTTAAAAAATCTTTAGCTTTAGTTAATAATAGACTTGGCAAACTCGATGATGCTAAAAAAAATGCTATAGTTCAAGCTTGTGATGAAATTATTGCGGGTAAATTTGATGATAATTTTCCACTTGCGATTTGGCAAACAGGTTCAGGCACTCAAAGTAATATGAATATGAATGAGGTAATTGCAAATCGTGCCACTGAAATCATGGGTGGAGATTTTCGTAAAGAAAAACTCGTACACCCAAATGATCATGTCAATATGAGTCAAAGTTCAAACGATACTTTTCCAACGGCTATGAGTATAGTTGCAGTCGAGCAAGTTGAAAAAAAACTAATCCCTGCTTTAGATAAACTCATTGCGACTTTTGAAAAAAAAGTAAAAGAATTTGAAGGCATTATCAAGATAGGGCGTACTCATTTGCAAGATGCTACACCGCTAACTTTAGCACAGGAATTTAGTGGTTATCTTTCCATGCTTTTACATTCTAAAGAGCAAATCATTGCTTCTTTGCCAAGTTTAAGAGAATTAGCTATTGGCGGGACAGCTGTAGGAACAGGTCTTAATGCCCATCCAGAGCTTAGTGAAAAAGTTAGCGAAGAATTAACTAAGCTTATGGGGACTAAATTTATTTCAAGTCCAAACAAATTTCATGCTTTAACAAGTCATGATACAATTAATTTTACTCACGGAGCTATGAAAGGTTTAGCGGCAAATTTAATGAAAATTGCTAATGATATTAGATGGTTATCTTCTGGCCCAAGATGTGGCCTTGGGGAGCTTAGTATCCCAGAAAATGAGCCAGGGAGTTCTATTATGCCAGGTAAAGTAAATCCTACTCAATGTGAAGCTATAACTATGGTTGCAGTTCAAGTTATGGGAAATGATGCGACGATTGGATTTGCAGCGAGTCAAGGAAATTTTGAACTCAATGTATTTAAGCCTGTGATTATTTATAATTTTTTACAAAGTCTTGATCTTTTAGCTGATTCTATGCATTCATTTAATATCCATTGTGCTATAGGTATAAAACCAAATCGTGAAAAAATTGATTACAATCTTCATAATTCCTTAATGCTAGTTACTGCCTTAAATCCACATATTGGTTATGAAAATGCTGCAAAGGTAGCTAAAAATGCACACAAAAAAGGAATTTCTTTGAAGGAAAGTGCGATGGAGCTTGGTTTAGTTAGTGAAGAAGATTTTA
Organism: Campylobacter sp. 2457A; assembly: GCF_020135895.1. NCBI lineage: Bacteria > Pseudomonadati > Campylobacterota > Epsilonproteobacteria > Campylobacterales > Campylobacteraceae > Campylobacter > Campylobacter sp. 2457A. The sequence goes on from NZ_JACHTO010000007.1 coordinate 53,862, forward strand.
ATCAATTTGTTGATCCGACTAAAATGATAGGGCCAAAGGTTTAATTTGAATTTATCTAGCTTAGCTAGATAAATCAGATCAATTTCTTATCTTTTAAAATCACGTACATTCTAATTGTAGAAATGAAAAAGGTTAAAATTGCAGGACCTAAAATAATACCCCAAAAACCAAAGCTTGATATTCCTGCCATCATTGCTAAGAAAATCAAAAGTTCATTGATTTTTGTTGGCGTTTTAACGAGTTTTTTATTGATCCATTTTATAATTAAAGGTTTGATTAAAGTATCAGCGATAAAAGAAATAACAACGACAGAATAAATTAAAATTACAAGTGCCGAATTTAAACCATTAGACGCAAATTCATAAAGACTTACAGGTATATAAACTAAAGCACCACCAACGGCTGGTATTAAGGAGCTAATAGCAAAAATGGAACCCATTAAAATACCATCATATCCATAAAATAGGGTAATAATCCCAAAAAGAGTTCCTTGAAAAATAGCAATGATTACCATAGAATAAAGCACAACAGCCATCACATTGCCTACTTCAGATAAAACATCATCTAATTCTTTTCTATCTACTGGCACAATTGATTTTAGATAAATGACAAGTTCAGTTCCGTATAGATTAGCAAAAAAGTAAAAGACACAAATTAAAGCCATATCTATGAGGAATTTGGCTCCAGATTTTGTAAAACTTGAGGCATAATTTAAAACTTGTTTTGAAATATTGTTTAAATCTATAGACGCTAAAAATTCTTTGATTTTTGGTTCTAAAAAATTCAGTCCTTCAGGCAAGGTAAATTGATAGTTTTTGATATAATCTAGTGTGTGAGAAATTAAATTAATATCAAAGTTTTTTAAAGTTTTAGCTAATTCTATCATAGTGTAAAAAAAAGGAGCAAAAAATAAAATTACCATGCAAGAAGTTGTTAAAATTGAAGCAAAAAATTTATGTCCTTTAGTTAAATGCAAGAATTTCGCATTTATATTTGATGTTGCTACTGCCATTAAACTTGCGATAATGATCACGAGTAAAAAGCTTTTAAAAAGATAAAGTAAAAGCGATAAAATAACCAAAATAAAAGAAATTAAAAATATTTTTCCGTTTTTCAAAAAATTACTCCTCAAATAAATTTTTTTGATATTTCATTTTTAAAGCTTGAAAACTTTTATGACTTGCTATGCGTCCCTTAGCGGTGCGCTCTATATAACCATTTGCTAATAAATATGGTTCTATAACATCTTCAATTGTATTTTCATCTTCGCTTAAAGCTGCAGCTATACTCGCAAGTCCCATAGGTTTTTGTTTTGCTGCTGTTAAAAGTTCAAGGTATCTTAAATCCATCGCATCAAAGCCTAATTCATTTACCCCTAAAGAATTTAAAGCCTCATTAGCTCTTTTTAGAGTAATATTTTTTTCATCATTCACATCTGCAAAATCTCTTACTCTTTTTAAAAGTCTAAGTGCGATTCTGGGTGTTGATCTTGATCTTTTTGCGATTTCAAGTGCTGCATCTTCTTCGCAAGTTTTATTAAGTTTTAAGGCAGCTTTTTGAAGTATAGTTGCAAGTTCATTATCTTTATAAAATTCTAAACGAAATTGCATACCAAAGCGATCTCTTAAAGGATTGCTAAGCATACCCGCACGTGTAGTAGCGCCTATGAGTGTGAATTTAGGTAGATCAATTTTTATCGTTTGTGCCGCAGGGCCACTCCCTATAATAATATCCAAACGATAATCCTCCATAGCCGGATAAAGCACTTCCTCAATAGCAGGACTTAGACGATGAATCTCGTCGATAAATAAAACATCTCCTTCGCTTAAATTCGTTAAAATGGCAGCTAAATCTCCGCTTTTTTCTATCATCGGTGCGGCTGTTGTTTTGATATTCGCTTCCATTTCATAAGAGATTATGTTAGCTAAAGTTGTTTTTCCAAGTCCAGCTGGGCCACTAAAAAGAATATGATCTAAACATTCATTACGTTTTTTAGCTGCAGCAATAAAAACATTTAAATTTTTTTTGATACTTTCTTGCCCTATATAGCCATCAAAACTTGAAGGACGTAAGGAATTTTCATAAGTTTCATCAAAAGAATATTTTTCTATTTCTACTATTCTATCCATTTTTCATTCTTGTTTTTCTAGGAAAATTAAAATAAGATTTTAACTAAATTTTGCTAGAATTTACTTAAACTTTATAATATGGTTTAAAAATGGGAATTTTAACAAAATTAGAATTAGAATATGAAATTGACGATATAGAAAAGTTTTTGCAATTTTTTAGAACGATGTGTGACAGGTTTGAACCCTTGATTATAAAGCTAGGTAGCGATAGTGTGCGCTATAAGGAAGCAATTAAGGAGCTTGAAACCTTAGCACACAATACTGCATGGGCTGCGAGGCGTTTAGAACTTAGTGAAATCACTGATTTTTGTGTATTTTGTGAAGAAATGATGGCACAAGCAAATCGTTTTGAGGGTCCAGCTAGTGAAGAATTTACAGATTGGATGCTTTTAGTGAGTGATCAGTTTGAGAAATATTGTCGTTCGTATGAAAATGATGATTCTGTTTTAGCTGTTTTTAATCCTTTAATTGTTAATGTTCCAAATATTATTTCTAAATAATGGGAGCGACTTGGCTTCGACAGGAGTAAGTCTGCTTAGATGGCATGTCGCTTTAGGCAAAGCGTAAAAAGCCTAAATAAAATTAAACGCAAACAACGTTAAATTTGCTCCTGCTTACGCTAAAGCTGCGTAAGTTCAGTTGAGCCTGAATTTTAAGTGATACTATCTAGCTTGAAATTTGGTCATCTTAAGATAGTGTAGCTTAAAACTTGACACATTTTAAGTGAAATTAAAGTCTTAGCTATATTTTTAAGTTTTGGAAGATGAGCGAAATATAGTGAAACAGTCATCTTTGCTAAACATGTAGAGATCTTTGTGGGGTTATTTTTGGACAGGGGTTCAATTCCCCTCGCTTCCACCATTAATTCTCCTTAAATAATTTTGACGCTAATTGTGTTGCTCTGGTTTGATCCGTATCCTTTTTCAAGGTTTGATATATCTTATTGACATAATCCTCTAAGGTTTGTTGAGAATCTATGGTTTTATCATTTTGCCCAACTTTGATATATTCTCCATCGCTTTGTAATTCATAAGCTAAAGTATTATCGCTAAGTTGCAAACGTAAAAATTGCGCTAATTTAGCTTTATTTCTTTCATCAAAAATTGGAGTCATCAGTTCTAAGCGACGTTCTAAGTTTCTTGGCATCCAATCCGCACTTGATATAAAATAATTAGGTTCGCTATGTTTAAAATAAAACACTCTTGCATGCTCTAGATACTTTCCTATGATGCTTCTTACACGTATATTTTTACTGTATTCTTGATTGGGTTTTAAGCAGCAAATTCCTCTGACAATTAGATCGATTTGAACTCCTTGCATGCTCGCCTCATAAAGAGCTTTGATAATATGACTATCCACAAGAGAATTCATTTTAGCAATGATAACACCTTCACTACCTTTAGTGGTTTCTATACGGATCATTTCTAGAATTTTTTCTTTAATTTGATTAGGACTCATAGAAAGGGTTTTAAGCCGACGATTTTTATTAAAACCAGATAAAATATGAAAAAAGCTTGTTACATCTTGAGCGATTTCAGCTTTATTGGTAAAATAACTCATATCCGTATATATTTTTGCACTACTTGCGTTATAATTTCCCGTGCTTAAATGGATATAAAATTTAAGTTTTTCTCCTTGCTTGCGTATAACTTGAGAGACTTTAGCATGGACTTTAAAACCTCTAATTCCATAAATAACATGCGCACCTGCATTTTCTAAAGCTTTTGCCCAGTGTAGATTGTTTTCCTCATCAAAACGGGCTTTTAATTCTACCATGACTGTGACTTGTTTTCCTTCGCTAGCAGCGTCGATTAAAGCTTGGACGATATTTGAATTTTTTTCTACTCTATAAAGTGTCATTCTTATGGAAATAACTTCGGGATCCCGACTCGCTTCTTTTATAAATTTATATACAGGATCAAAACTTTCATAAGGTTGAATGATTAAGATATCTTCTTTATCAATCGCATCAAAAATAGATAAATTTTCATCAAAAGGCGGCAAAGTTTTTGGTGTATAAAGCGGGCTTAAAAGATGGGTAAAAGTCTTATTTCCTACAATTTGCCAAATTCTTGGAAGGTTTAATAAAGTCGAGTATTCATAAACATCCTTGTGAAAAATTTTCATATGAGTGCTTAAAAATTCAACGATTTGTTCATCCGCATCTTTTTGAATTTGAAGTCTAACAAAAGCCCCTTTTCTTCTTAGCTTTAAGCCTTGTTCAAGTATCATCATAAAATCATCCGCTTCTTCTTCTTCGATGACCATATCTGCATTTCTTGTAACCCTAAATGCTGCTGAAGCTAAAAGTTTATAACCAGGAAAAATTTCTTCAATATGTTGATGAACAATACTTTCAATAGGTACATAAATGTTTGAAACCACCTCATAAAAACGAGGTAACACTCTTGAAATTCTTACCATTCCAAATTTAATAAGTTCAGGATGTGATTTATCACAAATTTTAACCGCTAAAGAGAAAGACAGATTGTTTAAATGTGGAAAAGGATGTGTTGCATCAACAGCTATAGGAACGATCACAGGAAATATATTTGAGAAAAAAAACTCATCGCATTTTTGCTTTAAATTCTCATCTAAATGATCGTATTGTTTGATAAATAAATTTTCTTTTTCAAGTTCTTTAGTAATTTCTTTAAAATATTCTTCTAAAAGTTCTTTTTCTTCATGCAAATATTTACGTATAGCTTTAAGTTGTTCTAAGGGACTCATTTCATCACTACTGCTTGCATTTACACCTGCAGAAAATAATTGTTTAAGACCTGCAACGCGTATCATGTAAAATTCATCCAAATTAGTACAATATATAGCGATAAATTTAAGTCTTTCTAGTAAAGGCATCGCTTTTGTGCATTGATTTAAAACTCTTGAATTAAAACGTAACCATGAAAGTTCTCTATTTAAAAACATATCAGGAGTTGTTTGCATGAAAAATTTCCTTTTTATTTTAATTTTACCATTTGAAAATCAATGATTTTTTACAGAGTTTATAAGAATTTAATCTTTAGCAATGTTTTAAAAATCAATCTTAGTTTCAATCTTAAATGATTGATAAAATTATTTTTAATTAGGATAATATATTAAAAATAAAAAATCATTTTAATTAATTAAAAATAAATATATTTAAATATTTATTAACAATATTTACGCTACAATCTAAAGCTATTTTTATTTAAGTTTCAATGCTTTTTCAAGGAGTATAAAGTTGAAAAAAACTTTAAGTTTATTTAATATTTTTCTTGTTTTACTCTTCGTATTTTTTGTGATCGGTTTTTATACTTTTTATAATGCAAAAGGTACGTCTTATTTGAGTAATGCAAGCGAATCTTGCAATAATTGCCATATTATGAATGAGGTTTATAATGAATATATGCAAGGGCCACACTCTCAAAAGGTTAAAGGAGAGCCTAGAGCAACTTGTGTGGATTGTCATTTGCCTCATGAATTTTTTGCTAAATGGATTGCTAAAGCACAAAGTGGATTGGGTCATGCTTATGCTTTTACCTTTAAGCTTGATGAACTTCCTACAAATTTAAGCGCAAGTAATAAAACCCGAGAAACTATACAACAAAATTGTATTCGTTGTCATGCGGATTTTGCACAAACGGCAATCAATGCAACCACTAATCCCCACGCACAGAATTCTTTAAAATGCGCTTCTTGCCATAAAGATGTGGGTCATAAACATGGAATTTAATAAGGAGATTATGTCATGAAAAAAAATATTTTACGTTTAGGTATTATTATTCTTATTTTACTGATTTTAGGTGTTTTGTGGCTTAATAATGATATTGAACAAAAAAAGAAAGATGAAGCAAATAAAAATACCATCACTGCAAGCGCTGATCTTTCTTTGTTAAGCGATGACGATCCTAATTATGAAAGATGGGGTAAGGTTTTTCCAGAACAGCTTGATATGTATTTAAAAGTTGAAAAAGAAAAACCACAACCGACTGAATTTGGTGGCAATTTAGCTTATTCTAAGTTGATTCGTTTTCCACAATTAACTATTCTTTGGGCGGGTTATCCTTTTAGCATTGATGCTAATGAAGAAAGAGGGCATTTTTGGGTTCAAATTGATCAAATGAAAACCGCAAGAAATAATAAAGATTTTTTAAACGCTCATGGATTTAAAGCTTTTAAAGGGCAACCTACAGCTTGTATGAATTGTCATAGCGGATGGACTCCTTGGCTGATTAAAAATGTTGCTAAAGGAGATTTTGTAGCGTTTAATTCTACAAATTATTGGACAATGATGAAAAACATTCCTGCGGCCAATGGCATAGAGGAAAATTCGCCACAACATGCTGGAGCGCACGGCGGAAAGAGAATGGGTGTAACCTGTGCGGATTGTCATAATCCAAGCGATATGAGTTTAAGAGTTACTCGAGAGGCTGCTATCAATGCTTTAGTAGCAAGAGGTTATGAAAAAGATCCTATTCAAGGCATAAAAGCTAGTAGAGAAGAAATGAGAACTTTGGTTTGCTCACAATGCCATGTGGAGTATTATTTTAAACCAACTGGAGAGAAAGTTAAAGTGATGGGAGAAAGTATTGCCGATGATAGCTCTAAAAAATGGTGGGATGGAACTCAAAAAACTTATGATGAATATGAATTTTGGAGAGATGGCAATAAGGCAAAAGAAATAGAAGCAAATGGTATCATACTTACTTTTCCTTGGGATGAATGGAAAAAAGGACAACCATTTAGAATTGAAATGTTTGATGAGTATTATGATAAAGTTCGTGCGATATTTGGGGCAGATTTTACACATAAGCTTACAGGAGCTCCAATTATTAAAATTCAACATCCAGAAAGTGAGCTTTATAGTGGTGGAGTACATGCTTTAAATGGTGTAAGTTGTGCGGATTGTCATATGCCTTATATTAGAGAAGGTGCTAAGAAAATTTCTCAACACAATATCACTTCTCCTTTAAGAGATATCAATTCAGCTTGCAAGGCTTGTCATAAACAAAGCGAAGATGAGTTAAGAGCACAAGTTAAAGATATCCAAAATATAGTTGCTTCAGAGCAAAGAACAGCTGAATATGCTTTGGTAAGTTTTATTATGGATACTAAAAAATTGCGTGAAAAACTAGGCACTATGGAGAAATTCCAAACTGATAATAAGCCAGATGAAGCTAAGATCAGTGCAGAATTAAAAGATGTTTTAGAGCTTCATAGAAAATCTCAAATGAGGGTTGATTTTGTCAATGCTGAAAATTCAACCGGTTTTCATAATCCACGCGAAGCTTCAAGAATCATTTTTCAAGCTATAGATATGGCAAGAATGGGACAAGCTAAGCTTTTGGAAATTGCAAATACTAATAATATAAAAGATTTTCAAATTTCAAATTTGGGTTTTGAAGATATCCAAAAATTAAACCCAGGTGAGCTTTATTACAAAGTTGATGTTAATGGACATAAGGCAGGAGAACGTTATTATGGTGATGAAGAAGATGTTAATGGAAATCCTCCAAAAGAACTTTTAGAAGAAGATAAAAATCTTTCTCCTTATAATTATAAATTCATAGATAAAAAATGATTTACAAATCCCGCTTTGGGATTTGTATTTTTTCACATTCAATTCACATTATTTTTTTATAATTACTCAAAAATTACTCAAAGTTGGAAAAAATGATTCATAAAAATAAATTATTCAGACAAATTCATATTTATATAAGTTTGTTTTTCTTGCCTTGTGCTCTGATGTTTGCAATTTCAGGCATTACTTATATTTTAGGTTTTGATCAAGATGTAGGTTTGAAAGTGCAAAGCTATAAATTAAATCAACATATACAAAAAGGCAAAGAAAGAGAAGCTTTAATCGAATATCTTGTAGAAAATAAATTAAAACTCCCATCAAATACAGAAATTATAAAAAGCAAAAACAAAGGAGTGAGTATAGGTACAATACACTATAGTGCTAATATAGCACCCATTAGTGAAAATGAATATCTTATTACTCTTAAAACCAGATCTTTATTAGGCGATATGATTATGTTGCATAAAGATAAGGGTTTGTGGTATTTTTCTATTCTTAGTGTTGGGTTTGGAGTCACTTTATTTTTGCTTTATATTTCAGGGCTTATCATTACATTTTTTGCAAGTAAAAAAGATAGAAAAAAGCAATTATTTGTTTTAATTTTAGGATTTTTAATCACTTTTATTTTAGCTTATATCAGTCTTTAAATTTTTATTTTAAGCTAAGTATTATTTAAATTACTATATAATCATACTTTTATTTTTAAGGACAGATGGGTGAGTGGCTGAAACCACACCCCTGCTAAGGGTGCAGATCTTAACGGGTCTCGAGGGTTCAAATCCCTCTCTGTCCGCCACTTAATAAGAAATCAAAAATCCCGTAGAAAGTCTTTGTAATTTTCTGTTATAATCGATTAAACTTTCTCCATAACCATTAAAATATTGTAAATACCAATAAATTCCGTTATTAAAAATATCATATCCTACATCGACTTGAATTGCACCTTTATTATGACGGAAATCAAGGTTATTTCTTAGCATAATATTAGCAAAATAATCTTTACCTAAATATCCTAAATTCAAATCAAAATTTCCAAGATAATGCGTGATATCGGGATTATCATCTTTTTTTCTTTCTTCAGGAATTCTATACCATATTCTAGGAACAAATAAAAAGCGTTTATAAAAAATGGCAGTTGAAGCATAGATTCTATTCCATGAGCGAGATTCTAAATTCTCATCCCCTTTGCCATTACTTTCATGTAAAATTCCTAAACGAAGATTATTAAAAAAGGGATAATTTTTAAGATAAAGAGGAAAATCTACGAAAAATTCAGGTTGATAATTCGTCTCCCTAAAAGGAGAGGAATGTTTATAATTTTGCCACCAAGAAGTTTGCGTATAGCCTATATAGTATTTTTCATTGAGTCCAAATAAATTTTCAAATAATCTTTTTTTAATGCTAAGTTGAAATTTCATTTCCATTTTACGATTATCATTACCAAGGGAGCCAAAACTATAAGCAAAAGGTAAAAAATAATTCATTTTATAAGCTGTAATGCCAAGTGGATTAAAACCCGTATCTTCATCAAGGTAGTTTGCTAAGGCAAGTTTAGAAAAATCCTCTTTATCTTCTAGATTTTTTTGAGAAGTTTGGGTATTTGAAACCGCTATTTTTTCAGGCTTATCATCAACAAAAGATTGAGCTTGATTTTTTAAAAGTAAGCTTTTATAAATTTGCATAGCTTTTTTATAATCACCTTTTTTTTCAAATTCCAAAGCTTCTTCAAAATTTTCAGCCCATGCTAAATTGCAGATTAGGAAAAATAAAATTATTTTTTTCATTTAAACTCACTTTTGAATTTTTCATACTCTTGATAAAAATTTAAATTTAAAAAGGCATCTTCATTTTCAAATTCTACAAATTTAGTCTTAACTTGAGAAAACAAAAGTCCAATTTTATGTTCATTTTTTTTCAAATACTCTTTGCATAAATTTTTTAAAGAACTGTGATAAAACCCACATAAAGGATGCTTATAGGATTTTGTTTTGGCTATAATGATACGATAATCTTCTTTTAAAAAAGAATGAAGTTTTAAAATTTCATTTTCGCTGATATTAGGACTATCCACACTTAAAATAAAAACAAATTCATCTTTAAAATAGGAAAATATAGAATATAGCGCAAGCATAGGGGAGTAAAATTGAAATTTTAAATCATCTTTTATGAGAGAAAATTGCTGGTTAAATTTATCTTCTTTGGCGCTTATATAAACTTTTTTAAAAAAATGTGACATTTTTTTGACTTGAAATTCGCTTAAAGTCTCATTTTTGATTTTTAATTTGCTTTTATCTTCACCCATGCGACTTGATTTTCCGCCACATAAAATCACACAATTTAATTCTTTAAGTTCCAAATTTCATTCCTTTTTTAAAAACTCTACCATAAATTCGCTAAAATATCTTATAATTTTTATTATGAAATATACAGAGCTTTTGCAATTAAGAGATTTTTTTAGTGATTTTAAAAAAGTTGATTTTATAAAACGCATTAATGATAATGTTTTAGAGCTTAGTCTTGAGAGACAAAAATTTATTTTTGATTTGAGTCGAGGAAATAGTGCGATTTACACGGCTAAATTAAATGCTAAAAATTATAATGCTCCTTTTGATTTTATGCTTAAAAAATATTTTAGCAATGCCTTGTTAAAAGATGTAAAAGTATTGCAAGATAATCGTATTTTGTGTTTTCATACCCTCGCAAATAAATCTTATAAAAGTTATGAAAATAAAATTTATTTTGAATTTACAGGTAAAAATACTAATGTGATTATCACAGATGCAAATGAAATGATTATCGAGGCTTTAAGGCATATTGATAAAAGTTATCGTATTGTAAAACCTAATGTCATTTTGGAGCCTTTAAAGCCTTATAAAATGGATGATTGTTATGAAAAAATCGTCGATTTTGATCTTTATTTTGACAATAAATTTAAATCCATCAATCAAAATAAAATTCATCAAATCAAGATTTCAAAACTTGCACAAATGGATAAAAAAATACAAAATTTAAATGAAAATTTATCAAGTTTAGAACAAGAAGATTTTTTGATCGAAAAAGCTTTGGAGTTTAGAAAAAAAGCAGACGTTTTGTTTGCAAATTTGAGTGTTTTAAAAGAGTATGAAAGAGAATTTGAACTTAATGATTTTGAAGATAAAAAAATGCATTTTAAACTTGAAACAAGTCCTAAGGAGAGTGCTAATTTATTTTATAAAAATGCCAAAAAATTGGAACAAAGAGCTAGAAATTTAAACATACAAAGGGATAATTTAGAAGAAAAATTAGATTTTGCTTTAAATTTAAAAGCTTTGTTAGTCAAGGCTAAAGATGAGTTTGAGCTTGAAATTTTATTGCCCAAAAAAAACAATAAGAAAAATAATGAAAATAATGAAAATAATGAAAATAAAGAAAATAAAGAAAGTGATCATATTGCATATTTTTATTTTCAAGATTTTAAAATTTGTGTGGGGAAAAATGAAAAAGGAAATGAAATTTTATTAAAAAATGCAAAAAAGGATGATTTATGGTTTCATGTAAGAGATATTCCAAGTTCTCATGTGATTATTATCTCAAACAAGAGAAACATTAGCGAAGATGTGATAGAATTTGCCGCAAAACTTTGCGTGAGTTTTTCAAAGTTAAAAAAAGGTTCTTATTGGGTCGATTATACTTTAAGAAATTTTGTCAAGGTTCAACAAAAGGCATTTGTCAATTATGTCAATTTTAAAAGCATTAATATTACAAAGGATTAAATATGCCAGTAAGCCCTTTAGGAAACATGAATTTTATCAATCAAAATATGGCTTATCCAGCGGCTCAAGCGAGTAATGAGCTTGCAAAAGAAGGTGTTAGCGCTGCTTTAAATATGGCAGCTGTTCAAGAAGAAGAAAAAGTGATCGATAAGCTTGAAAAAGTCAATGAAACGCATGATATAAAAGAAGAAATCAAAGAAAAAGCAGAGCAAGAAGAAAAAAAGAAAAAACACAAACAAGAATTAGAAAAAAGCGATCAAGAGGATGTTAGCGAAGAAAATGAAGAAGAAAATTTTAAAAACGCACAAAGCATTCATCGTATCGATATGAGTATTTAAAGGATGAGAAATGTTTAATTCAACTAGGATTATTTGGGGTTTATTGATGGTTGCAGCGGTGATTATCGTTGCATTGATTGATCAATTTTTTATCAATTTTATCATTTTTGGAATTTTATTGTTTTTGGCTTTTAATGAAGCAAAAAAGCTTTTTAATTTAGAAAAAGTAAGCATTATACCTTTGGCTTTAGCTTTTATTTTGGGTACTATGATTTCAAAGCCTTTATTTTTAGGAATTTTAGCTGCATTTTTAATCCTTGGATATCAAGTGTATAAAAAGTCAAATTTAAAACCCGTTTTGATTTATTTGTATCCTAGTTTGCCTATTTTAGCACTTTGGCAAGTGTATTTAGGCCATGGAATGTTTGCTTTATTTTGGCTGATTTTAATTGTAGCAAGTTGCGATAGTGCCGCGTATTTTATAGGAAAGCTTATGGGAAAAACCCCTTTTTCTCCTACAAGTCCCAATAAAACCTTAGAAGGCGTTATAGGGGGACTTGTTTTTGCTAGTATATTTGGAACTTTGATAGGAATTTTTGTTTATGGTTTTTGGCTTTCTTTATTTTGTTCTTTCTTTTCAGCTTTTATGGCGGTTATAGGAGATTTATTGGAAAGTTATTTTAAAAGAGAAGCAGGAGTAAAAGATAGTGGAGATCTAATCCCAGGGCATGGTGGTTTGCTTGATAGAATTGATGCGGTGATTATCGCTGCTTTTGTCATGGTTAGCTTTTTATGATCGTTTTTGGAAGTACTGGAAGTATAGGAGTTAATGCTCTTAAGCTTGCCGCTTTAAAAAATATCAAAATTTCAGCCCTTGCTTGTGGAGAAAATATTAAGCTTTTAAATGAGCAAATTCAAGCTTTTAAGCCCCAATTTGTCGCGATAAAAAATGCTAAAGATAAACATTTAGTAAAACATGATAAGGTTTTTATAGGACAAACTGGTTTAGAAGAAATTTTGCAAAATTGCCAAGATGATTTTTTACTTAATGCTATAGTAGGATTTGCAGGATTAAAAAGCACTATTAAGGCAAAAGAATTAGGCAAAAAAATTGCCCTTGCCAATAAAGAAAGTTTAGTTGTAGCAGGAAATTTTTTAAAAGGGGCTAGAATTATCCCTATAGATAGCGAGCATTCAGCTTTAAATTTTTTACTTCAAGATAAACAAAATATTAAAAAACTTTATATTACTGCAAGTGGCGGGGCTTTTCGCAAAAGTAAAATTAAAGATCTAAAAAATGTTACTCCTAAAGATGCTCTCAAGCATCCAAATTGGGCAATGGGAGCTAAGATAACCATAGATAGCGCAACCATGGTAAATAAGCTTTTTGAAATCATAGAAGCGTATCATTTGTATGATTTTAAGGATATTGATGCTCTAATAGAACCAAAATCTATCGTTCATGCAATGTGCGAATTTGAAAATGGTGCGACTACGGCATATTTTTCAAAAGCCGATATGAAGCTTGCTATTTCAGAAGCTATTTTTTCTACTCATGAAGCTCAAATTTTAGATCCTATTGATTTTGTTAAACTTTCTAGTTTAAAATTTTATGAAATCAGTACAAGAAAATATCCTGTTTTTAAACTCAAAGATTGGCTTTTAAAAGAACCTCATTTAGGCGTGATTATCAATGCGGCTAATGAGGTTGGGGTGGAAAATTTTTTAAATTATAAGGGTAGTTTTTTGGATATTTCAAAGACGATTTTTAAAGCGCTTGATCATTTTGGAGTTCCTAAAATTTCAAGCATTGAAGAAGTTTTTGAATACGATGATAAAACAAGGAAATATTTAAAAGGTGTTTGATGAAATTTTTTTTAGTTGTATTGTTTTTATATACGAGTGTCTTTGCTTTGGATTTTAGTGTAGGGGAGAATGGAAAAAGCTTAGACGATAATAACACGGTTTTGATTTTTGGTGGGATTCAAGGTGATGAGCCTGGTGGTTTTCATGCTGCAAGTTTGCTTTTGAGTGATTATAATATCACAAAAGGTAAAATCATCGTGGCGCCTAATTTGGCCTTTGATAGTATTATCAAGCGTTCTCGTGGAAATAATGGCGATTTAAACCGAAAATTTGCGAGTATTAGTCCAAAGGATCCTGATTATAAAACGATTGAGCGTATTAAAAAACTTATTTTATTACCTGAAGTTAGCATGGTGATCAATCTTCATGATGGATGGGGATTTTACAAACCTACTTATGTGGATGCTTTGCAAAATCCTAAAAGATGGGGAAATTCTAGCGTAATCGATACAAGCGAAATCAATGCAAGCAAATATCCCGATCTTGAAAATATCGCTACGCAAACGGTTAATAGCGTTAATTCCTCTTTAGCTGATCCTAAACATGCCTATCATTTAAAAAATACCAAAACTCAAGAATTAGGCGATACAGAAATGCTTAAGGCTCTGACCTATTTTGTTATTTCTCATCATAAAGCCGCTTTTGCTAATGAGGCGAGTAAAAATTTACCCGTTAATTTAAGGGCTTATTATCATCTTTTAGCTATTGAAAATTATTTAAAAACAGCCGGCATTGAATTTACAAGAGATTTTGAATTAACCCCAGAAGGTGTAAAAGAAGCGATCAATCGCGAACTTGAAGTGAAACTTTTTGATGATAGAATTTTACTCTCTTTAAAAAATCCAAGAAAAACGATTAAATATTTGCCTTTTCCAGTCAATAAAGAGCTAAATTACAATACAAGCAATGAACTTACAGCTGTTATTGCTGATGGTTCTTCTTTTTTTGTCCAGTACGGCAATCGTTTTCAGACAAGAATTTATCCCGAGTATTTAGAATTTAGTGATCCTTTTGATGAGGTGGCTATAAAGGCAGATCAAAAAGATCTCATCGTGCATTTTGGCACCAAGGTTAAAGTTAAGGAAAATTTTTTCATTCCTAGTATTAAAGGGGTGCGTGTTAATATCATAGGTTTTGATCATGGCAAGGATGAAAGCAATATTTTTGTGTATAAAAAAGATATGCAACAAGCTTATTCTTTAGATATGGCGGGTAAAATTTATCGTGTAGAATTTTATGAATTAAGATGGGCAAATTTACAGCAGCTTTTAGAAAATACTACGGATGCAAAGTTGATTAAAAAAGCAAAAATTCTAGATCCAAGTATCTTAAAAGCGGCAAAAGCTAAAGATAAATTTATCGGATCTATTTTAGTGGAATTTGAATGAAAGATTTAATCCTAGCTATAGAAAGTTCTTGCGATGATAGTTCCATTGCCATTATCAATAAAGATAATTTAAAATGCATTTTTCACAAAAAGATATCTCAAGAGCTTGAACATAGCGTTTATGGTGGGGTTGTGCCAGAACTTGCAGCTCGTCTTCATAGTGCAGCACTGCCAAGTATTTTAGAGCAATGCAAATCTTATTTTAACGAACTTTGTGCCATAGCAGTGACAAATGAGCCAGGGCTTAGCGTATCCTTGCTTGGTGGTATAACCATGGCTAAAACTTTGTCTTCAAGTTTAAATTTACCTCTAATTGCGATCAATCATCTTAAAGGCCATATTTATAGTCTTTTTTTAGAGGAAAAGGCTATTTTTGATATAGGAATTTTGCTTGTAAGTGGTGGGCATACTATGGTGCTTTACATCAATAATGAAAGAGAAATTCAAATTTTAGCTAACACAAGTGACGATAGTTTTGGAGAAAGTTTTGATAAAGTGGCTAAAATGATGGGTTTGGCTTATCCTGGAGGGGTGATTATTGAAAATTTGGCTAAAAATGCTAAAAATAAAAATATAAAATTTAGCATTCCTTTAAAGCATTCTAAAGAATTAGCCTATAGTTTTTCAGGGCTTAAAAATGCGGTGCGTTTGGAAATTTTAAAGCATGAAAATTTAGATCAGAATGTAAAAGCAGAAATCGCTTATGGCTTTGAAGAAGCTGCTTGTGAACATATCATGGATAAATTAGAGAAAATTTTCAAGCGGTATTCTTTTAAAGAATTTGGTGTTGTTGGGGGTGCGAGCGCGAATTTAAATTTACGTTCGCGTTTAAAAAGCTTGTGTGAAAAACACCATATAAAATTAAGATTGACTCCCTTAAAATATTGCTCTGATAATGCTTTGATGATCGCAAGAGCTGCGGTGGATGCTTATGAAAGATCAGAATTTGTTAAAATTGATGAAGAAATTCTTAGCCCTAGGAGTAAAAATTTTTTAAGGATATAAAATGAAAAAAGCCTTTACGATTTTGGAACTCGTTTTTGTGATCATCATTTTAGGAATTTTAGCGGCCATTGCTTTACCAAAATTAAGCTCAAGTAAAGATGAAGCAGAATTAAGCAAATCTTTAAACAATCTTAAAACTTTGATCAATGATATCAGCATTTATGCTTTAAAAAATGATGCTTTAGGCACTATCAATTCGATGAGTAATGTCAGCGGGATTGAAAACGTTGATTTGAAAGATTTTAGCGGGGTTAAAGAAGTTAATTTTAAAGTGGGCGATGATAAGGAATGTTTAAAGCTTATTTTTGTTAATAAAACAGATTTTATTTTTATGGGAATTTCAAGTAACGAAGCTAGTAAAAAGGCTATAGAAAGTGGTTTGGATAAAGAATTAGAAAATATTGATTTTACAAGCACTTCTAAAAATAAAGCTTGTATAGCTTTAAGCAAAAATGAACATTTTAAAAGCTTAGCTTCAAAAACTTATACTTTAATAGGAGTCAATGATGCTAATTACTAAAATTTATGAAATCGATTCTTGTGATGATGTTGAGCTTAATATAAAAAGAGAATCAAAGCTTGAGTTTAAGTTATGGTATGATGATGAAAAAAATCCTGAGGCTTTGGTATTTTTTACACAGGGTCTTGGAGCGGATTGTCATGATAAAATGTTAGATTTTATTGCTAAGGATTTGATGCAAAAATTTAATATAGCTTTTGCGAGTGTGAATTATCATTGTATAGGTAATCGTCCAGATACTGGTTCCACTTTTTATTTAGATGAAATCGATAAACTTATTTTAGATGCGACTTGTAAAGCGGCGGGTATAAATTTGCCTTATAGTGTAGATAAAATTCAAAATTATGATCAAATGAGTGAAATTTTTCATTTTATCAATCAAGCTTTGATAGAAGGAAAAAAAGAGGGTAGATTTAGATTGGATTATTATTTAAATTTACATGTAAGTTTGCAACCTACAAAAAATGAATATCAAAACTATGGGATTATGCAAGCTCAAGATCTCATAAATACAGCTCTTTATTTAAAGAAAAATGCTCCATTTGATACCATGGGGGGGGGTATTCCTGTGATTATGATTGGTACATCTAGGGGAGGATATTTAGCATATTTGGCTGCAAAAATTGCTCCTTGGCTTATAGATGGAGTGATTGATAATTCTGGTAGCGTAAAACTTTTATGGCGACTTGTTGGATTTGGAAAAGAGATTGATTTTATGCAGTATTCTGAATTTGCTACCTTTGATTTTTTTCAGCACATAAAAGTTTTTTGTTCTAATAAAACTTTTTGGACAAGCAATAGTGCTTCACCTTATTTTTTCTCTCCAGCAAGACGTATGATCCGCAATGTTTTAGAACCAAGTCATCTTGAAGTATGTGCTAAATTTCCTAGCACTCATTATGTGGGTTATCATTCCATTAAAGATAAAAATGATCTTTTAGAGGATAAAATAGCCCTTTATGATTATTTTAAAAAATTAGGTTTTGATGCAAAATTAAATTCTATTACCAATGAATCTCAAATCGATGGAAAATTTATAAAAAGTCTAGAACATGGTATGGGTATACCTATAAAACTTATGATCAAAAAAGAACTTCCTATTATGCTTGAAAAGATCAAAAAACACCCTAAAAAAGCATATAAAGATAAAAGCATAAGCTATCCTTGTGAAGATTTGATTTATAAATTTACTCAAAAAGAGGATAAGATATTATTAGAGGTTAAAAATGCTAATCAATAAAATTTATGAAATTGACTCTTGTGATGATGTTGAACTTAATATAAAAAGAGAATCCAAGCTCGAGTTTAAACTTTGCTTTGATGATGAAAAAAATCCCGAGGCTTTAGCATTTATCACTCCAGGGCTTGGAGGGGATGCGGATGATAATTATCGTGAGCATTTGGCAGAAACTATAGCAAGTGATCTAAATGTTGCTGTGGTTAGCGTGAATTATCACTGTATAGGAAATCGTCCTCAAACAGGCTCTACTTTTTATTTAGATGAAATCGATAAACTCATTTTAGATGCGACTTGTAAAGCAGCGGGTATAGAGCTTCCTTATAGTGTAGATAAAATTCAAAATAGTGAGCAAATATTTGAAATTTTAAATTTTATTAATCAATATTTAATTGAAAAGAAAAAACTAGGTTTATTAAGTATGGATTCTTATTTAAATTTGCATGTAAGTTTGCAACCTACAAAAAATGAGTATCAAAATTTTGGCATTATGCAAGCTCAAGATCTTGCAAATGCAGCTCTTTTTTTAAAGAAAAATGCTCCATTTGACACCATGGGGGGGGGTATTCCTGTGATTATGATCGGTAGTTCTCACGGGGGATACTTATCTCATTTGGCTGCAAAAATTGCTCCTTGGCTTGTAGATGGAGTGATTGATAATTCTAGCTATGCTAATTTTCTTTGGAAATTAGTTGGTTTTGGAAAAGAAATAGATTATATTAAGTATGCTGAATTTGGCACTTTTAGTTTATTTAGGCATATTTGTATATGTGCTTCTACAAAAACTTTTTGGACAAGCAATAGTTCATCTAGATATTATTTTTCTAATGCCAGAAGAAGGATAAGAAATATTTTAGACTTGGAACACCTTGAAATACAATCCTTTTATCCAAAACCTTGTTATGTGAGCTATCATTCTTTTTATGATAAAAGAATTGCTCCGCCAGAAGATAAAATAGAACTTTATGATGTTTTTAAAAAATATCATTTTGATGCAAAACTTTATATGATTAAAGATCAAGATCAAATTGATGGAAAATTTATAAAAAGTTTAGCCCATGGTATGGATATGTCTATAAAAACTTTGATCAAAAAAGAACTTCCTAATGTGCTTGAAAAGATAAAAAAACATCCTAAAAAAGAGTATAAAGATAAAAGCATAAGTTATCCTTGTGAAGATTTGCTTTATAAATTTACTCAAAAAAAAGATAAGATATTGTTGGAGGTTAAAAAAAATAAATGAATATTTTAGAAAGAAATATCCAAGCTTTAGCAAGCGGAACCAATAAACCTTTGGCTTTAAAACTTAGTAATTTTTTAAAAGATTCACAATGTATTCGTTTTAACTTGGATGAAAATTTAAATATTTTCGATCAAGAAAATCAAGTTTTTATGTATGGTGACGTAGAACAAGAAATCGCTTTTTTTCAAAGGGGTATTTTGGAAAAAACCTTAAGGTATCCTTTTGTTTGTATTTATGGCATAGGAAATGCTTTACTTGTTAAAAATTTAACCTCATTTTATAAGCATATTTTTATTTTTGAGAGCGAAATAGAACTTTTTATTTTGGCTTTAAGTGTGATTGATCTTAGTGAAGAATTAAGTAGTGGTAAAATTTATCTTGTGGATACGAAAGAAGAAAAGATTAATATCCAATTAAGTTTGCTTTTTGATCAAAAAGATATGTTTGAATATCTTAGTCTATATAAAATGTTTATGAATTCTTACTATGAAAAATATTATGCGAGTGAGATAAAAAAAATAGATGATATAATTTGTAAAAATATTAATTTTGTTATTAGAAGCTTAGATCCAAATTTAAAAATATCATTTACTAGTCATAATAATTTTCTTCAAAATATTCCTACAATGCTTGAAAGTATTCCCTTTCAGAGAATTATTCAAGAAAGAAGAAATCAATTTGAAAACTGCATAGTAGTTTGCGCTGGTCCAAGTCTTGAAAAGCAAATTCCACTTTTAAGAAAATATCAAGAAAATTTCGTGATTTTCTGTGCTGATGGGGCTTTTTCTTTGCTTTATAAAAATGATATTATTCCTGATTATGTTTTAAATATAGATATAGATGAATATCCGGCTAATTTTTTTAAAAATATTGAAAAAAGAAAATTAAATCAAACTTTATTTATCTTGGGTCAAAATACTCATCCAAATATTGTTAATTTTTTAAATCAAAAAAATCTTTCAACATGTATTGTTTTAAATCAAATTTCAAATAATAAAGAATTTGGTCTTAATGAATTTGGTTACTTAGATATTGGAACTCATGTAGGTCATATGTGTTATACTTTGGCTTTATCTTTAGGATTTAAAAATATAATTATCATAGGTCAAGATTTAGCTTACAATAAAAATGGTGATTCTCATTTTAGTGATTTTGTTTTAGGTAAAAATGCTGATATTTCTTTAAATATTCCTAGTTTAAAAACTTTGGCTTACGGAGGCGAAGGTGAAGTTTTAACTCATTTAGCTTGGGATGATTATAGACAAAAGCTAGAATTCCTTTTTTCCAATTATACTTGTATCGATTTTTACAATGCTACAGAAGGTGGAGCTAGGATTGCTTTTACAAAAGAACTAAGTTTTAAAGAATGTTGTTTAAAATTTGGAAACAAAAAGAAAAAAAAATTTGAAATTCCAAGAACTTTAACTTTAAATAGAAGTAATAAATTATTAAAGAAGACTATAGAGCGTTTTGGCAAAAATTTAGAAAATATAAATCTAATTTTGGAAGATGCGTGGGTTTTGCATAGTGCTTTGGATAAAATTTTATCAAGTAAAAATGATTTGCCTTTAAATTTTTTATTAAATGTTTATAATAATATAGAAAATTTTATTTTTCTTATAAATGAAAAATTAGTTTTTTGTGAGAGAATTTTAAAAGGATTATTGTTTCATAGAGGGCTTGAGTCTAGTAAAATTATTATGAAAACAAATCTAGAAGAAAAAAAATATTTTATTTTAATTTTTGAAGTTTGTAAAAAATGGTTAGTTTTTTTTATTGAAAAAATGGAAATTGAAAAAGGAATTTTGGAAAAACTCGTGAAAAACTTTTAATTTTTTATAATACAAAGTATAAATTTTTAAAAAAAATAAACGATATAGTGTTTAACAAGTTCATGGATGAGCTTGAATTTATTTAAAAGGATTTAAAATGGGATTTCGTATAAATACAAACGTTGCAGCTCTTAATGCTAAAGCAAACTCAGATCTAAACGCTAAAAGCTTAGATAGTTCATTGGCAAGATTAAGTTCTGGTCTTAGAATTAACTCGGCAGCAGATGATGCTTCAGGGATGGCTATTGCAGACTCACTTCGCTCGCAAGCTAACACTTTGGGTCAAGCTATATCTAACGGTAATGATGCTTTA
>NZ_JACHTO010000008.1:0-69365 GCF_020135895.1 Campylobacter sp. 2457A
GAAGAAAGCCTTTATATTAAAATCAGAATTTTGATTATACTTAATACGAGCTTAATAAAAAATTTTAATATCTTTTTATCATAAAAAATAAATAAATACTTCCTAGTAAAGTCGCTACAATACCCAAAGGAATTTCATAAGGAAATAAAATGATTTTGGATATAAAATAAGCCAAAAACATTAAGCAAATTCCAAGCAAGGCTGTCACAAAAAGTTGATTATAAAGCTTTTTAATACCCAATAATTTCATAATATGAGGAGCTAATAAACCCACAAAGCTAAAAGGACCTATGCATAAAGCGCTTAAAGCACAAGCAAAGGCACTTAAAACAAGAAAGATAATTCTAATTTTTACCACATTAAGCCCTAGACTTAAAGCACAATTTTCCCCTAAAGAAAAAATTTTTAAACTAGGATATAGCACATATAAAGCCAACAAAAAAATACCCGTATAAATTAATAAAAATAAACTTAAATTTTCATCTATATTAATAAGTCCTGCTTGAGTATAAGCTAAAAAAGCATAAGCTTTAAAATCTCCACTAGCTAAGAAAATTTTGCCCAAAGCATCTGCAAAAAACATTATAGCTATACCTACAAGGATGATTTTTTGCATATTGATATTAAATTTAAAGCTTAAAAAAAATAAAAAGCATAAAACCGATAAAGCCCCTATAATAGCAAAAATTTGAACATATTCTAAAGAAAAATACAAAGCAAATAAAACGCCCAAGCTTGCTCCGGAATTAATCCCTAGCATCTCAGGTGATGCCATAGGATTAAAACTCAATCTTTGTAAGATAAACCCAACCAAAGCTAACAAAACACCGCATAAAAGCAAAATAACAAGTTTATTTAATCTTAATGCTAAAATTTCATTCAATATATTTTTAAAACTCAAAGTTGAAAAATCAAAATATAAATTAAAAAAAAATAGCATCAAAACAAGCAAGATTAAACCTAAAATGATATATTTTTCCTTAAAATAAGAAAAAATATAAATATCATCATCGCTAAAATTTTCTTTTAGCATTTTAAAAACAGCAAAAATAAGTAGGGGAGATCCAAGCAATGCCAAAACTCCCCCTGTAGGCAAATCAACCCCTTTTGTAATTTGTAAAATTTGTAAAAATAAATCCACCCCAAACAATAAAAAAAAGCCTAAAAAACCACAAAGCAAAAACTCTTTTCTTGTGTTTTTTATCTTAAAAAATTCCACAAAAATACTCGCAAACAAACCTAAAAAGCTAATCACTCCTACAAAAGAAACCACCAAAGTGATAAAATAAGCACTCAAACACAAGGCAAAAAATTTAACATAAAAGATATTTTGCCCAACACTGCTTGCAAGCTTATCTCCTAAATTTAAAATTTTTAAATAAGGGATAAAAAAATACAAGCTAATTAACGCTATGCTAGAATAACAAAAAAGCTCTATAACATCTTTAAAACCATTTTGAGTAAAATAACCGCTATTAAAAAGTAAAAAAGACTTGCTTTCCTCTGGATAAAAAAGAATCATCAAAGAACTTAAAGCACCAAAAACCATCCCACTTATGAGACCTAAAAGGATGATACTTGTAGAATTTAAATGCTTTTTAAGCATAAAAATAAAAATTAAAAATAAAATTAAAAAAGCCCCTAAAAAGCCCATCAACACTTTTGAAATATTTAAAAAATCAGGAAAAAATAAAGTAGCGATTAAGATAGCAAAACTAGCACTCGGGGCCACACCTAAAGTTGTATCACTGGCTAAAGGATTTTGCATCACGATACGCAAAATCAAAGAAGAAAAAGCGAGTAAAAAACCGCACAATAAACACATAAAAAAACGGCTTAAATTATAATTTACAAAAACAAAAGAAAGTAAATTTTCTTGATCATATTTTTTCAAAAAATCAAATTCCAAAAAAAGAAAAATACAAAATAAAGCAATCAATACAAATATACATGAAAAAATAATTTTTTTCACTCAATCACCTTCAAAAGATCTTTAGCAAAACGTCTCATACTCATCAATGATCCTGCACTCCAAATAGGCTCTAATTCATTATAATCCTTAAAAATATTCATTTTTTGATAAAAAGGATTTTGCTTTAATTCTTTATCGAGCACAAAAGGAGTTGGCTTAATCACTATAAATTTTGTCTTTTTTGGAAGTTTTAAAAGATCTAAAAAACTTATTATATCAACACCCCAAGCATTGTTTATATTTTTATCATAAGCATTTTTTAAACCAAGTTGATCCAAGACCGCACCAAAAAGACTGTGTTTATTATAAATTCTTAAATGTTTTTTATCTATAAATTGAACTATAGCAATAGGTTTGGTATAGCGCAATTTCTTTTTAGAAGTTTCAAAAAAGATTCTTGTATCGTCGATAAGATTTAAAGCTTCTTGCTTTTTATTTAAGAGAATTCCTATCTGTAAAACACCTTCGTTGATGCTAGAATACACATCTTTTTTATTTTGATAAAAATCAATAATTTTTATTTTATTTTTTAAAATATGATTATCAATGCTAAATAAAGATGAAGTTATGATCAAATCAGGCTTTAAATTGATCATATATTCTATATTAGGCTGAACTCTAAGACCAACATCCTTTACATCTTTAGGCAAAGCAGGTTCTTTAACCCAAGTATTGTATATCCTTTTATCTCCAACCGCTAAAGGTTGATAATTTAACATCATCATTGTTTCAGCCATAGTCCAATCTAAAGCGATAATTTTTAATTCTTTAGCTTGTATAAATTCAAATAAAATTAAAAATAAAACAGCAATTTTTTTCATATCAAAAAAGCGCAATAGGAGATTTTCTCTTAGGATGCTCTATAATGTTAGCATCAATATTAAATATATCTTTTAATTTTTCTTCTTGCATAAACTCTTGCTTGTTTGCATTAAAAATAACCCTTCCTTTTTTTAAAGCAATGATTTCATCACAATACAATGCCGCTAAGTTAATATCATGCAAAATCAGCACTATACCTACTTTAAATTCTTTATTTAATCTAGATATTAATTCCATCAATTCAAATTGATACACGATATCCAAAGCAGCCAAAGGTTCATCTAAAAATAAAAATTCGCTTTTTTGAGCCAAAAGCATGGCTAAAAAAGCCCTTGTCTTTTCTCCGCCAGAAAGGGTATGAATTTCTCTATTTGACAAACTTAAAGTATTTGTCAATCTCATCACTTCCTCAATCAATCCTTCATCTTGATTTTTAAAAAACAATTTTTCATAAGAATAACGCCCCATTTTCACAAGTTCTTTTACGCTTAAATATCCTAAATTAGGCAAATGTTGCGGCAAATAAGCTATTTTTTGAGCTAATTTTTTTGAAGGAAGTTTCGCTATATCTTCATCATCAAAGCAAACTTTTCCAGAAGATGGTTTTAATTGTCTGGCTAAAATTTTCAATAAAGTAGATTTCCCTGAACCATTATGCCCCATAAGAGCATAAATTTTATCATTTTCAAAACATAAATTTGTAGGATAAATAATATATTGATTTTGATTTTTAAAATTTACATTGCAACTTTTTATGAGTGCCATTACTCATCATATCCTCTTTGAAAAACTTAAGCTCGGATTATAACATAAAGAAAAATAAAAAATAAATAAAAAATAATTTTTCTTTAAATTTTAAAATTATATAATTCACATTTTGAAAGTCAATTTCATTATTATAATTAAAATTCAATTTGTTTTTACAAAAAAAGGAGATCTTGTTTTTATGAATAAAATATTCAATTCTTTTTTACTTATTTCAATAAGTGCAAGTTTAGCTTTAGCTAAAGAATCCTCTTATGAACTCGGCGCTGTTAGCGTTGTGGGATCTGTTGAAAAAGGAAGTCAAAGCGTGGATTATCTTAGTCCAAAAAGTGTTTCTGTGATCAGCTCTAAACAAATTCAAGAAGAAGGCGCAGAACAACTTGATGAAATCACTCGTTATGAAAGTGGTTTTGTTTCTCAAATTTATGGTGCGGATTTAGATACGACAGATTGGCTTAAATTAAGAGGGTTTGATGCAAGTTTGGTTTTAGACGGAACAGCAATTTACAAGGGTGGATATTTTGGATGGTCTCCTGATTTGTATGGTTTAGAAAAAATAGAAGTTGTTAAAGGGGCTGATTCTCTAAGCTATGGATCTTCTCAAAGTGGCGGCGTGATCAATCTAGTCAGCAAAAGACCTCAAAAAACTCCTATAGCAGAAATTGGAGCTAAGATAGGAAATTTATCTCAAAATGGCTTATTTTTTGATGTTGGAGATAAGGCTTTTAATACAAACAGTAATTTTAGAATCGTAGGAAATTATTTTAGACAAAATGGACAGCTTGATGGAACTTGGCAAGAGCATTACTATTTTGCACCAAGTTTAGCCGTAGATATAAATGATGATACTTTTTTAACACTTCTTGCAAGTTTTCAATACGATCAAGGAGTCCCTACAACCGGCTTTTTTCCTGTTTATGGAACCATTATTGATACACCGCAAGGAACAATTAAACCAAGTACAAATTTAGGATCGCCTTTGAGTGATTATCTAAAAAGAAAGCAATATTCCTTAGGATATGAATTCATACATTATTTCAATGATGAATTAACTTTTATGCAAAATTATCGCTACAATATGGAAGATAAAAGTCAATTTGCTGTAAGTTTTTCAGCTTTAGATCCTGACAATCCTACTACAGCCACAAGAAGTTCTATCATCTTAGATGGTATAGCAAGAAGCCATACCTTAGATAATAGACTGATTTTAAAAAATAGCTACAAAGAACTTGAAAATACCCTTACAAGCGGAATAGATTATCAATATATCTATGTCAATGGAAAATATGGTTATGGAAGTGCAAGCAATGTTAATATCTTTGATCCTGATCATACCCCACAAATTAAAAGCAAAGTGCCTACTTATTTAATAAAACAATCGCAATTAGGCTTATATGTCCAAGATAGAGCTAAACTTTATGATAAATGGATTTTGGATCTTGGTATGCGTTTTGATAAAGCTAAAAGCAATGCAAAAAGCTTTGGAAGCAAAAGCGATTACAATGTCAATCACACAACCTTTCAAACAGGCTTAATGTATGTATTTGAAGATATAGGATTGATGCCTTTTGTAAGTTACTCAGGAGCCTTTAGACCTATAGCTGGAAGCGATGGGGATGGTAAGGATTATAAGCCTTATGAAAGCAGACAATACGAAGCTGGTTTTAAATATCTTCCTTATTTTATCGATGGAGAACTTAATCTTTCTTATTTTGACATCCAAGAAAAAAATGCTCTAGTTAATGCCGATCCAAGTGCGCCTATACCCGTATCCATACAAGCTGGAAAGCAAAATGCTAAAGGTTTAGAACTAAGCTCAAATGTAGCTTTGAGTGAAAGTATAGATTACACTTTAGCTTATACACATTATTTTCAAACTCACACCTCTTTAGATGCATTAAAAACCATAAGAACGCCAATGATGCCAAAAGATATTTTTGCCACTAAAATTTCTCATACCTTTAAAATCGATCATAAGCAAAATTTTAAAAGTAGCTTTGGAATACGCTATATAGGAAGTAGTACCGATGAGGCTGGCAACCCTAATATTAAGGTGCCTTCATACACACTTTATGATCTTGCCTTTAGATATAATTATGATAAATGGAATGTTCAATTAAATATCGATAATATCTTTAATAAAAAATATGTTAGCGGATGTTATTATTCTTGCTATTATGGAGAAGGTATCAAAGGAATTTTATCCGTTTCTTATAAATACTAATCACACTAAATTCTCTTAAGCTTAAGTATGTTATACTCTAGCTTATGAGATTTTTAAATATTATTTTATTTCTACCTTTAGTATTGTTTGGTTCTAATTTAAAAGAACTTATTAATTTAAGTCAAAAAAACGAGCAATATTTTATTAAACAAATTCAAAGCGAACAAGCTAAACTTGCAAGCAGTGAAGCTTTTAGAAATTATTTGCCAAGTCTTAGTTTAAATTCAGCCTACGTGGCTAACAACAAAGATCGTTTTATCATTGATCCTCAAGAAAGTTTATTTGCCAAATTTTCTCTTAATTTTCTACTTTTTGATGGCGGAGCTAGAGAAGCTAACTTAAGGGCTTTAAAAGAACAAGAAAAAATCAGTCTGCTTAGTAAAGAGCAAACTAGAAATTATTTAGCCCTAAATGCAACTACTCTTTATTTTAACTCTTTAAGTTTAAGAAAAATCATAGCCGCAGATGAACAAAAAGTGGAGTTTTTAAAATCAACCTTGCAAAGATTGAAAAAATTTTATTCAACAGGACTTAGTTCTAAGGATGAATTAGAAAGCATAGAGGCTAAATTTCATTTAAGTGTTTTAATGTTACATCAAAATGAATTAAAACTTGAAAATATCCAAAAAGAAATTAGAATTTTAACAGGAGAAAATCTCATCCCTGAAGGCCAAGCGACATTAGAAAAACCTTTTTATGATAAAGTGTTAAATAATTATGACGTGCTTATTGCAAGAGAAAATGTTAATTTAGCTAAAGAAAATGTTAATTTAGCTAAATCTCAATACTATCCTAAATTTTTTATTCAGGATAATTTCGGATTTTACAAAAACAATTACAATCCAAAAGTCCCCTATCCTTTTATTGATATAACCAATGAAATTTTGCAAAAATATTCACAAAATAATCAAATTATTTTAGGTTTAGAATGGAAAATTTTTGATTTTAATTCTAGAGCTAAAAAGGTTGAAAAAGAACGCTTAAATGTGCAAATTGCAAATGCAAATGCGAGATTAAACGAAAGAAAAAACCGCGAAGAATTGCTATATTTACTTAAAAATATAAAAGTTTTAAAAGAACAAATTATGGCTTTAAAATCAGCACTTAAAGCTGCTAACATAGCTTTTGAAAGTATAGATAAAAAATATAGCGCGGGACTTGTTTCTTACGTAGAATACTTACAAGCTTTAGAGGCTAAATTCAAAGCTCAAAGCGACTTAGAATTAGCACAAAATGAATTTGAAATCACAAAAGCAAATTATTATTTTAATGCTGGAATACAAATCATTTCAAAGGTGAAACAATGAAAATATTTTTATTTTTAATATTTTCTTTCAATATGATTTTTGCGGAAGAAATTTATGCTAGTTTCAATGTAGAAGCCTCAAAACAAAGCAAATTAGCCATAGAAAGCATAGGAATAGTTTCTCAAATTCCAATCACAATCGGACAAAAGGTTAAAAAGGGGGATCTTTTACTTGCTCTTGATCAAACTAGCGAAAAAATAGCCCTTGAAAATGCTAAAAATTCATATAACCTAGCCTTAGCTCAATACGAAAATACAAAAAGCAAGATGAAAAAAATCAATTCCGTTCAAGATGTTATCGATAAACAAAGCTATGAAGATATGAAAACACAATTTAATATTGCTAGCTTAAATTTAACCAAAGCTAAAATCAATATAGATTACTATAAAAACATACTCGAAAAAAAAGAACTAAGAGCCCCTTATGATGCAATCATTGCAAACAAATTTATACAAATTGGAGAAGGGGTTGGTGGAGTAGCTCAACCTTTGGTAGAAATTTTTTCTTACCCGCAAAGCAAACTTGTTTTAAGCTTTGATGAAAAATATAAAGACAAAGTAAAGGTTGGAGATGAATTTATCTATAAAATAGATCAAAGCGATAATCAAATCAAAGGAAAAATCAGCTTAATTTATCCAAGTATAGAAGTTAGAACAAGAAAAATTTATGCCGAAGTTGAAGCTTCCGGATTAACCCCAGGTCTTTTTGGGGAAGGCAAAATCATTACAAAAGATTAAAATATGTTTAAATTAGCGATAAATAGACCTATTACTGTATTGATGTTTTTTTTAGCACTCATTATTTTTGGGCTTATTTCTGCATTTAACATGAGTGTCAATTTATTTCCTAATGTCTCCATACCTCTTATTAAAATCACAAGCAAAGCAAATGGGGATTTAAATTTTATAGAATCAAAAATCACCAAAGAAATTGAAAATGCCTTGAGTGAAATTGATGGGGTTAAAACCATCACTTCGGTTGCGTATGATAATTTTAGCGTTTCTGTTGTTGAGTTTAAACTTGGAAAAAATCTTGAAGTAGCTGCCAACGATGTAAGAGATAAAATAGGCACCCTAAGCCTTCCAACCAAACCTGAAGTTGAAAAAATAAGCTCTGATTCAGGCTCGGCTATATCACTTTTTCTTTACTCACCCGATAAACTTTCACTGATGCAAAACATCAATGACAAAATTAAACCTTTTTTGCAAAGGGTTGATGGTGTAGGAAAAATTGATGCTAAGGGTTTTTTAAAGCCTCAAATTCGTATCAATTTAAAGCCTGAACAATTGCAAAAATATAATCTTAATGCCTATGATGTAGCCAATATCATCAAAAGTCAAAATTTTAAACAAGCTTTAGGAGAATTAAACAATCAAGATGATAATTATATTATCAAAGGTTATTTTGAGGCTAATGATTTAAATGAGTTAAAAAATTTACGCATCAAAACAGGTGTATTTTTAAGCGATATTGCAGACATAAAAAGCCTTTATGAGGATGAAAAACAAAGTGCGATTTATCAAGGTAAAGAAGGTGTGCTTTTAGAGCTTGGTAAAGTAAGCAACTATAACACACTCCAAATGATAAAAAATGTCAAAAAATCTCTAAGCACTTTAGAAAAGCAAATTCCTAGCGATATAAAACTTGACATTGTTTATGATAAAAGTTTAAATATCTACAAACACCTTTCACAGGTTATTTTCGATATGGTTTTGGGTATTTTTTTAACGCTGATTATTGTATTTTTATTTTTGAGAAATTTAAGCGCTACTCTTATTGCTTGTGTTGCTATCCCAACTTCAATTATTTCAACTTTTTTTATCATTGATATTTTAGGTTATGATTTAAATCGCCTCACTTTTATTGCTCTAACTCTAAGTATAGGAATTTTTATAGATGATGCCATTGTTGTTATTGAAAATATCGCTAAAAAATTAAAAGAACATTCGCCCTTACAAGCTGCCTTTTTAGGAGTTAATGAAATAGGTTTTAGTGTATTAAGCATCAGTGTTGTTTTACTTTGTGTTTTTATCCCTATTTCTTATATGAAATCCATTCCGGGGCTATTTTTTAATGCCCTAGGAATTAGCGCTGCAAGTGGTATTGTGATCAGCTTTTTAGTTTCTATATTTTTAATTCCAAGTTTAAGTGCTAGATTTTTAAATCCGAAAGAAAGCCGATTTTATCAAAGAAGTGAAGCTTTTTTTCAAAAAATAGAAGAAAAATATGAAAATATACTTTATAAAATTTTAAAAAATAAAACTAAATTTATCTTAGCAAGTCTCGTTTTTGTAATCTTATCCTTTGATTTAGCTAGTCGTATTGGGCTTGATTTTTTACCTATGGAAGATGATAGCGAAATTCAAGTTTTACTTGAAAGTAAGCAAGATCTAAGTTTTGAAGCTATGAGAAAAAAAAGTCTTAATCTGCTAGAAAAAATTCAAACAGATGAAAACGTAAAATACGCCTTTTTGATTTTAGGTTATGATGATGCCAAAGACGCTACAAAAGCTAAAATTTATATCAAACTCAAAAATTTAGGCGAGAGAAAGTTAAGGCAAAGTGCGATAGTTAATTTATATCGTCAAAAATTCCAAGAAGATGGTATCAAAATTAAAGTTTTAGAACTTCCAAAAATAGAAGGTGCAGGAATTGATGATCCAGTTCAATTTTTAGTTTTAGGCGATGATTTAGACTCCATAAAACAAGCCGCTAATCGTGCTAAAGAAATTTTAGGAAGCAATTCCCGCATTGTAGATATAAGTGATAATGCTAATGCCACAAAAGATGCTGTTGCTTTACACATCAACAAAGAAAAAGCAAAACTTTTAGATGTTAATCCAGAATATATTGCTGCGGTACTAAGTTATTCTTTTTCGCAACTTAGCGTCGGAAGTATGGATAGAGGAAATTCAAAAGATGATCTTATTTTAAGCTTTTCACCTGATTTTAAGAAAAATATAGAGGCATTAAAGCGTATTAATATAAGAAATAATCAAGGTATTAATTTAGATCTTTCAAGCGTGGTTGATTTTTCTTATACTAAAGATTTAAAAACCATCAATCGCTACAATAAAAGCCGATCTATTAAGGTTACAGCCGGAGTTAATGATATTTCACTAGGAGCCGTTCAAAAACTCTTACTTAACAATATGGATTATATTTTAGGTAAAAATTCAAATCTAAACTATGCCTTTTCTGGCTTTATAAATCTTTTAGGAGAAACTGTTCAAGGCTTTGCTATGGCTATAGCATTAGCTTTTGTACTAATCTATCTTGTCTTGGCTGCACTTTATGAAAGTCTTATTTTGCCACTCATTATAATGATTACCATGCCTTTAGCCTTTGGAGGAGCTTCTATAGGACTTTTTATCACGGGGCACAATTTCTCACTTTTTGTTTTAATCGCCATCATCTTACTTTTTGGTATGGTAGGAAAAAATGCGATTTTACTTGTGGATGTAGCCAATAAAAAGTGCCATGAGGGCGTAGAACCTGATGAGGCTTTATTGATCGCTGGAAAATCTCGTTTAAGAGCTATTTTAATGACAACTTTTGCAATGATTTTTGCCATGCTTCCACTTGCCATCTCAAGAGGAGCAGGATATGAGTCCAATTCCCCTATGGCTATAGCGATTATTTTCGGTCTTGTTAGCTCAACTCTTTTAACCTTGCTAGTTGTACCAGCACTTTTTAAATTTTGTTACACTCTTGATAGTAAATTAAGAAAGATATACGAAAGAAAAAAAATAGATTAAAAGACTTGATTTAAGTCTTTTAAGCATTGTTTTTATATAGGGCTTTAAGATTATTGTAAGCAATTTGTATCTTTTCAAATTGCTCTCTTGCATAAGCTTTCTCTTGGGCATTTTTTCCTTGATAAAAATCAGGATGATAAAGCTTTACCATCATTAAATATTTTTGTCTGATTTCGCTAAGATCATTTTGCGGTGTGCATTCTAAGGTTGCAAAATAGTTATTAAAAAGCTTTGCTAGGGCATTAAATTTCCATTTTGCATTTTCTTTTTTAAAGATATTTTGACGAAAATCTTTATATTCTTGACGATCGACTTCAAAATTAACGCGATATTTTAAATGCTCACTCTCATCAGCAAAAGTCTCAAAAAGTTCCAAGGTATTTTCATCTTTATATTTAAGCATTAAAACATTTGTAATTTCATCATATTCTATTTGATGATCTTTAAAATAATTTTTCATATAAGTTACAAACAATTTTTCATTAGAGCTTAATTGCATTAGAATTTGATTTCCTGCAAAACTTGTTTTTATAAAAAGCATAGGTTTTAGCATATTACTTTGCTCAAAATTAAGTCTAAAAGTTTTAAAATGTGCATCTTTTAAATTCTCTATGCTTTCATTAGAACTCTTGCGATACTTTTGATCTAAAACCTTTAAAAAATATCGACGCTGTGGAATTTCATTTTCTTCAAAAAAAGAAAAAATCTTATTTTTTCGCCCTATAACTTTTGTGAAATTTTTGGTAATTAAGTCTTTAAAATACTGAAAAACGCTAATATCATCAGTATTAACATTGATCGTTTCTAAAGTTTGCACGATTTGCATCTTCTCTCTCCCATAAAACCTCATTTTCAAAAAGAGAACTTGTCCCTTTTAAAATTTCATTAGGTGTATAATCGGCTTTATACGATAAAGATTGACACTTTTTTACAAAATATCCCAAATAAATATATTTTAAATTTTTACTTTTAGCAAATTTAATCTCATTCAAAAGAGAAAATTTGCCCAAGGAAAGATGTGAAAAATCAGGATCGTAAAAACAATAAATACTTGAAATTCCATCTTCAACCTCATCAATAAGATCCACACAAACTAGCTTATTATCAACATAAAAAGCAAGCTCATAACCAAAATCCATAAATCCATCTATATAAAGATTATAATATTGTCTGAAATTTAAATCATACCTTTTCCAGTTCTTCTTATCTTCCATAAAACGATGATACTTATCGTATAAAAATAAATGCTCATTGCTTAAAGCTGGTCTTCTAAGTATCATTTTGGTATTGATATTTTTTTTAAAAACTCTTCTTTCACTACGCGAAAATTTATACTCATCCGCTAAAATTCTAAGACTAAGACATTCTTCGCAATCTTTACAAATTGGACGAGAAAAATATCTTCCAAAGCGTCTCCAGCCTCGTTGGATTAATTTTGTATTGATTTCCTTAGGGCAATTTTGTATATATTTATATTCTATTCTTGAACGTTTTGTTTCTAAATATGGACATTGATCTTCAAGAGTACAAAATCCAATTTCAAACATTAAATTTTCTTAATATCTGAATTTTTAATAAATTCAGAAAATTCATCTTGCAATTTTTCTTCCTTTAGAAAAATTTCTTGCATCTCTTTGTCTAAAATTTTTTCCTGTTTATTTTGCTTTTTTTCTTTTTTTATATCTTTGGTATGAGTTTGCATTTCTTTTTTTATATTTTTTAAACTATCTAAAAAATCCATTTATTTTCCTTTTTTGATTTTTTCAAGTGCTGCTGCGATCACAGCCACCACCTCTTCTTTATTTTCTTGATGGCAATCTTGCGTTTTTTCTAATAATTCTTGCAAATGAGTTTCTATAAAAGAAGTATCAAAATAACCTCTTCTGAATTCTCTTGTTTTTGTAATCGCAATTAAAAAAGGTATGGTTGTTCTAATATCTAGGGTAAATTCTTTTAAAGCTCTTTCAAGTTTATTAACCGCTAAATCATAACTCGTTGCCCTAACGATTAATTTAGCAAGCATAGAATCATAATAAGGTGGCACGGTATAATCTTTGTAAATATGGCTATCCACTCTTACAGAAGGACCAAGTGCTGGATAATATTCATTGATTTTACCCACACTTGGAGTAAAATTTTTCCACACATTTTCAGCTGTAATTCTAGCTTCTATAGCAAATCCTCTAGGCTTAACATCGCTTTGCTCTATATCTAAAATTTCCCCTGCAGCAATACGAATTTGACGCACGATAAGATCAACCCCTGTAATTTCTTCTGTGATAGGATGTTCAACTTGAATTCTTGTATTCATTTCCATAAAATAAAAACGGTTATAATCATCAAGCAAAAACTCTATCGTTCCTGCATTGGTATAACCCACCGCTTTAGCGGCCGCAACAGCAGTTACACCCATAGTTTTTCTAAGATTATCAGAGATACTAGGACAAGGAGCAATTTCGATCACTTTTTGATGTCTTCTTTGTATAGAGCAATCTCTCTCGCAAAGATGTATTATATTGCCATAATTATCTCCTAAAATTTGAAATTCTATATGACGAGGATTTATGACAAATTTTTCCATAAATACTTCATCGTTTTTAAAATAAGTCAGCGCTTCTCTTTTGCAAGAATCAAAAGCATTCTCAAGATCTTCTTCTTTATAAATAACGCGAATTCCGCGTCCCCCTCCGCCACCTGAAGCTTTTAAAATCACAGGATAACCGATTTTTTCCGCTATAGTTTTAATCTCATTTATACTATAAGAATTTAATTTTTCAGTACCTGGAACAATAGGAATCCCATTTTGTGCCATCAATTTACGTGCGATATTTTTATTGCCCATTTTATAAATCACTTCAGATTTTGGACCTATAAAAATAATATTTGATTCTTCACAAGCCTTAGCAAATTCATAATTTTCACTTAAAAAACCATAACCTGGGTGGATAGCATCAGCGCCACAAGCCTTAGCAACTTCTATAATCCTAGCAATATCTAAATAACCCTTTATTGCATCGCTACCTATTTGATAAGCTTCATCGGCAATTTTTGTATGCAAACACTCGCGATCAGGTTCGGTATAAATTGCAACACTTTTGATATGCAAATCCCTACAAGCACGGATAACTCTAACGGCTATTTCAGCACGATTTGCTATAAGAATTTTATGAATTTGCATCATAGTTTGCCTTTGAAATAATAATACTAAAAGCAATTCTATCAAAATATCCTTATAAAAACTTAGCAAAAAAATTAATTATTTTGGTTATAATAAAACTTTATAAATTTTATTTCCAAAACAAAGAAAAGTAAAAATCAAAATGGTTGCTGATAAGAAATTATTTTATTTAAGTTGTATACTCATCACTATAGGAATAGTTTTTTCATATTCACTGACAGTTTTTACTGTACTTTTTTTTAATTATAATGAATTTCACTTTTTTACTCGCCAACTTTTTTTTGGAGTGAGTGGAATTTTAATCATGTTTTTTATTTCAAGGCTTGATCCAGATAAAAAAAATTCTGAAAGAATTATACTTGCTATTCTTATTGTTTCTTTTATCTTTATCACAATTTTACCTTTTTTACCTTCAGCTTTAGCAACGGCTAGTGGGGGCGCTAAAAGATGGATTCGCTTAGGACCACTTTCTATATCTCCAGTTGAATTTTTTAAAATAGGACTCATTTATTTTCTAGCTTGGAGTTATACAAGACGTATTGATGATAGTAAAAAAGCAATTAAGCATGAGGTTTTAATTCTCTTACCCTATTGTATCGTTGCAACTATAGTTATAGGATATATTTATATTACGCAAAATGATTTAGGGCAAAGCGTTATCTCTTTCTTTTTAATTTTAGCTTTAGCTTTTTTTGCAGGAGCTAGTAAAAGGCTTTTTGCCTTTGGAACTTTAATCATTATGATGGTGGGCATAATGGTTATTTTTAGCAACCAAAGGCGTATCCAAAGAATCGCATCTTGGTGGGGAAATATACAAGATGCCTTTTTGCCAATGCTTCCTGATTGGATGGCTAATGCTTTAAGAGTAAGTACTAATGCAGAGCCATATCAAATTTCACACTCTTTAAATGCTATAGCCCATGGAGGGATATTTGGGGAAGGTTTAGGGCTTGGAACTTTTAAATTAGGTTTTTTAAGTGAAGTTCATACAGACTTTATCCTCTCTGGTATCACAGAAGAAATCGGACTTTTTGGACTCGGAATTATTTGCTTTATTTATCTTTGGATGATTTTAAGAATTTTTAGAATAGCAGGACGTTGCGATAAAAAAGAGCATTTTATCTTTTGCTCTGGCATTGCTTTACTTTTGCTTTTTTCATTTTTTATGAATGCCTTTGGTATTATCTCCCTTACTCCGCTTAAAGGTGTTGCGGTTCCGCTTTTAAGTTATGGTGGAAGTTCCATGTGGGCAATTTGTATAGGCATAGGGTATGTATTGATGATTTCTAAAAAGGTTAAATTATGATCGTTTTAACTGGAGGTGGCACAGGTGGACATCTAGCCATAGTAAGATGTTTATTAGAAAGTGCGCAAAGAAAAAATATAGCTTGTATTTATATAGGCAGTCAAAACGGACAAGATAAAGCGTGGTTTGAAAAAGAAACACGTTTTAAGGATAAATTTTTTCTAAGCTCTCAAGGCGTTGTTAATCAAAGCAAATTCAATAAAATCAATTCTTTTTTACACATTTTAAAACTTTCTAAAGAATGCAGACAAATTTTTAAAGACTATAAAGTAAAAGCTGTTATTAGTGTAGGAGGATACAGCGCAGCACCTGCATCTTTTGGTGCTTTATTTTCTGGAATACCTTTATTTATACATGAACAAAATTCAAAAAGTGGCTCTTTAAATAAGCTTTTAAAACCTTTTTCTAAAAAGTTTTTTAGTGCTTTTGAAGAAGATTTTACGCCTTATCCTGTGGCAGATAAATTTTTTAATCACGCAAGAATTCGCAAAGAATTAAAAAGTATTATTTTTCTAGGAGGCTCTCAAGGAGCTAGTTTTATCAATGAATTAGCCATACAATTAGCACCTAGTTTAAATGAAAAAAATATTAATATTATCCACCAATGTGGAAAAAATGATTTAGAAAAATACAAACTAATTTATCAAAACTTAAATATTAAAGCTGATGTATTTGACTTTAGTCCAAATTTAGAAGAAAAAATGCATATAGCCGATCTGGCTATATCAAGAGCGGGCGCAAGCACACTTTTTGAACTTTGCGCTAATGCTTTGCCTGCTATTTTCATCCCTTATCCTTATGCGGCAAAAAATCATCAATACTTTAACGCTAAATTTTTACAAGATCAAAATTTATGTAAAATTTTTACACAAAATAATGCTAACGTAGATGAAATTTTAAAAACTATTTTAGATACAAATTTAGAAAGTATCTCTAAAAATTTGCAAGATATTATCCAAAAAAATGGATCGGATATTTTACTTGAAAAAATACTTAAGCTTATTTGATAACTTCGCTTTTATAGGATAGATATCCAACAATATTTACTATAATTCCAATTGCAAAAAGCATCACAATGGCGCCTGAAAAATTTCCAAATTGATCATGTAAAAACCCTATAATCCACTGCCCTTGTGCAGCGATTAAATACCCAAAGCCTTGAGCGAAGGCTGAAAGTCTCGCTGCAATTTGTGCATTGTGACTTTTTTGAGCGATAAAAAGCAAAACTATGCCAAAAACACCACCCCAAGGAAAACCCATAATAAAAGCGCCCAAAATAATCATAAATTCATTATTACAAATGAGTAAAATTCCAAAAGATATAGCATACATAGCACACAAAATCGCAATATAGCTTGTGTGGTATTCTTTTTTAATCTTGCCTAAAAGTAAGGGTCCAAAAAGAGAAACTGGCATAGCAACTAATTGCCCAAATAAAAGCATATTGGTTACAAAATCTTTAGCAAAGCCTTTTTCAGTAACTATTTGAACATACCAAAAAAATAAAGAATAAGCTAAAAAGCTTTGAAATCCCATAAAAAGAGTGATTTTCCATGTTGTAGGGTGTTTAAAAATATTCACTTGTTTAGAAGAAGGTTTTTTAGCTCTAAAAAGCCTTCCATTTTTTGCTTGAGGAAAATAAATCACCAAGGCTATAAAAGCAAAAATAGCCCAAAATACCATGGCTAAAGATAAATTAAAAGCATGAAGTAAAGGCGTAGCTAAAGCAATGCCTACTATAGAAGAGACACTTAAAATAAAGCTATATAAACCCATAACACTTGACATTTGTTTAGGAAATTTTTCTTTGATAAAACTTGGCAAAACTACATTGGCAATCGCTATCCCACAGCCTATAGCAAGCATACCTATAAACAAACCATAAAGCCCTAGATAAGAACGTAAAAGCTCACCAATAAAGATTAAAAAAATTCCTACAATAACCGCACGAATAGCGGAAAAATAACCCACGATAAAGGAAATACTTCCAAAAGCTATCAAAGGCAAACTGGTTAAAATTCCTAAAAAAGTGGAATTTAGATTAAATTCTTCTTTGATAACATCAACCATAGGCCCTATCGTTGTAATAGGGGCTCTAAGATTGAAGGCTATAATGATAACGATAAAAATATTAAGCCAAAAAATTTTTTTAAAAGAAGTCATAATTTCCTTTACTCAAGTTCAACCTTAAGTATTTTACCTTCTGCCATCTTAGGAATCCATAAATTATTTTTATCTAAAAATATATCCGCTGGTCCTTTTATCAAAGGAAGATCAAGTTTTTTAACACTTTTATTTTTTAAATTTAAAGCATAAATTACACCTTTTAGATCTTTTCCCCAAGAACTTACATATAAAATATTATTTTTTAAAACTATACCATCATAAGGTTCTTTTTCGCTTTTGATCACTTGAATTTTCTTATTTTTAAGATCATAGCTTAAAACCACTCCTCCGCTAACTCCACTAGGATCATATCCAGCGATATAAAGAAGGTTTTGGTGTAAAAACAAACCATTTGGGCCGCCAAATTCTTTAAGATCTAATTTTAACAATTCATCATATTTTTTTGTTTTCAAATCAATCTTATGGACAATACCCGTTCCTGTATCGCTGATTAAAAGCGTTGTATCATTAAGCTTTTCTATATCGTTAAGAAAAATCGCTCCTTTTATAGGCAAAGTAAAAACCTCTTTTTTAGTGGATAGATCAAAACCTTTTAGCGTATCAATATCCACAACATATAAAATATTGTCAATTTCTTTCATACCTTTTGGAGCATTTAAACCACTCAAAAATTTATATTCTAAAACTTTTCCATTTTTATCAAGTTTAGAAATAAAACCATCATTATCCTTTGCTAAAGGCTCAAGCTTTTTTCCTACATTGGAAACATATACGGCATTTTTATCTACAAAAACACTTTCAGGACTTAAAAATCCTTCAATTTCTTGATATTTTAACTCACCAGCTAAAGCACAAGTTGCTAATAAAGCTAGACTTAAAATATATTTTTTCATTTTATCTCCTTGTTAAAAAATTAAAAAAATTATATATTTTAAAAAAAATAAAATGTATTAGTTTTTTGATTAAAAATATAAGTTTTTTGATTTTTGATATTGCTTAGGAGTCATTTTGTAGCTTTTTTTAAATCTTTCTATAAACCAAGATATAGAAGAAAAGGAACATTCTGTCGCTATTTCATTGATATTTTTTTTAGAAAATTCAAGCAAAAATTTAGCCTTTTGCAAACGTTTTTCATCCAACCATCTTTTTGGACTCATCTTAAAGCATTTTTTAAATTCTCTAGAAAAACTCGCCAAATCAAGCTTGGCAAAATCGGCCATTTCTTGAACACTTAAAAATTCTTTCTCACAATACTCAAAAAGCTGAGATAAATCCAGACGAAATTCTTTTAAAATTTCAGCTAAAAAAGTGATAAAATTTGAATTTTTATTTAAAAGCAAATGCAAAAAAATCTCTTCAAATTTTAAATTAATAATTGGATCTAAAATTTGCGTATTTTCATCAAAATATGGATTAAAGCTTTCTAAAATTCCTTGCAAAATTTTATCATTTCGTATCCAAAAAATTTCATCATTTAAGCAAGAGGGATTAAAATTGAGCAAATGCTTGTATTTATAAATTAGTTCTATTAAAAAAGCATTATCAAAGAAAAATAAATGCGCTTCATAAATTCCATCTTTTAAACCTATATTGCTAAGGGTGTAATTTCCTGATTTTAAAAACAAAACCTCATAAGAATTAATTCTATAATCTTTTTTAGATGTGTGTAAAATTTTATAGCCTTTTTTGACAAAGGTTAAAAGATGTTTTTGTAAATTTATGTAATTAGAATGAAAAGAATCTTTTTGGATATATCTTGCAAAGGTGCAAAATTGAAAATTCTTATAATTAATATTTTTTAATTTTCTAAGATCTTGGGGTAAAACTATATGTCTACTCGCATTTTTGTCTGCATTCATTTAAATAAACTTTTAATTTTTTTTCATTCATCAAAGCTTCTCTCATGCAAACTCCAGCTATATCTAAATTTTTAAGTTTTTCAATATTTTCTAGATTAATCCCACCTATGGCATAAAGTGGAATTTTGCTAAAAGTAAGTAAGGAATTTAAAAACTCAATTCCTCTAGGCTTTAAATCCTTCTTGCAAGAACTTTCAAAAATATGTCCAGCAAAAGCATAATTAACCTTATAATTCATAGCCTCCAAAAGTTCTTCTTTGCTATGGATGGAAGTTCCAAGCAAATGAAAA
Organism: Campylobacter sp. 2457A; assembly: GCF_020135895.1. Classification (NCBI taxonomy): domain Bacteria; kingdom Pseudomonadati; phylum Campylobacterota; class Epsilonproteobacteria; order Campylobacterales; family Campylobacteraceae; genus Campylobacter; species Campylobacter sp. 2457A. The sequence continues at coordinate 19,609 of NZ_JACHTO010000008.1, forward strand.
TACCGAGCCAATCTAGGCTCTTGTCTTAATAAACTAAGCGGTGCATGAAAATATCTATGATTTAATTTCAAACATTGTCTGTCAAAAAAATGCAAAATACAAGTAAGCTTTTGCTTAGAGCAAATTTGCAAAACTTCTTTAGCTAAGTCATAATACTCAAACTCGCTCAAATCTTTTTCTCTAAGCACAAAAGCATCTACACCTGACTTGGCAATTTTTTCAACCTGTTTTAAAAAATCACCCTCAACAATTTTTCGATCGCTTATAGCGATAATCTTTTTATCCCACATAGATACTATCACTCATCACAGCTTGCAAATTTGCATTTTTAAGCATGGTTAAAATTTCTTCTACGCTTCTTTCATCTGAAATTTCAAACTGATCATCGCCTTTTTTTTCACCGCTATGCTCGCCAATCCCTACGCTAACTCCTGCGCTCATTTTAGTCGCCCCAAGCTTAATCACCTCATCCCTAAAGCCTATTCTTTCACGGCTTGATATCGTAATTCCTGCAAAAGGTAAAAAAAGTCTATACGCGCAAAGCACTTGCAAAAGACGCTTTTCGTTCACATCTTTAGGATGAATTTTAGCATTGTTGATAATAGGTCTTAAACGTGGCACAGAAAGAGAAATTTCAGCATGTGGATATTTTTGCTGTAAAAAATACGCGTGTAAAGCCGTAGCCAAAGCATCTTTTCTAAAATCATCTATACCTAAAAGTGCAGCAAAAGCAACCCCTCTCATACCCGCTTTTAAAGCTCTTTCTTGGGCGTTAAAACGATAAGGAAAAATGCGTTTTTCGCCACCAAGATGAATTTTAGAATATTTTAAAGGATTATAAGTTTCTTGAAAAATAGTCACATAATCACAGCCATTTTCATGCAAAATTTTATACTCATCTTCATTCATAGGATAAATTTCAACCCCTATGACTTTAAAATACTCTTTTGCGATAGCGCAAGCTTTTGCGATGTATTCTACATTTGCAAATTCTCTTCCTTCCCCTGTTAATAACAAAATTTCTTGCAAACCTGTTTTTGCAATCACTTTCATCTCTTTGTGAATTTCATCTTCATTAAGCTTTGCTCTTGCGATTTTATTACCCTTTTGAAAACCACAATACACGCACTTAGAATTACAATAATTTGACAAATAAAGCGGAGTAAAAAGCGATATAGAATTTCCAAAATATTTTATTTTTGTCTTTGATGATTTAAAAGCTAATTCCTCGATAAATTCTTCAGCCGCACTTGAAAGCAAAGCTTTTAAATTTTCTATACTTAAATGCGTAGAATTTAAAGCCTCTTCAACATCTTTAGTGCTAAATTTAGCCTCATTATAATCTTTTATTTCAAACAAAACTTTATCTAAAATATCACTTTTTATTTCTTGCATGTGAGGCAAATATTGCATAAAATCTTGCATGATTAATCCCTTAAAAATCCTGTTAAAGGAGAACTTGCCTTAGCCTCACTCACACTTGCTAAACCGGCTAAATAACCCTCTCTTCCCGCTTTTATCGCTAAAGAAAAAGCTTTAGCCATTAAAGCGATATTTTTTGCTTCAGCTATGGCCGTATTTGCCATAACTGCACTCACTCCCATTTGCATTGCCTCACAAGCTTGAGATGGACTGCCAATGCCCGCATCTACGATAATAGGAAGATCGATTTCATTGAGTAAAATTTGTATGAATTCTTTAGCACACAAGCCTTTATTGCTTCCTATAGGTGCGGCCAAAGGCATAATAGCCGCAGCTCCAGCATCTCTCATTGCTCTAGCCGCATAAAGATCAGCATACATATAAGGCAAAGGCGTAAAACCATCTTTTGCTAAAAGCTCACAAGCTTTGATCGTTTCGTAATTATCCGGCAATAAATATTTACTATCACTGATCACCTCGATCTTTATAAGCTCTCCACATCCTAACTCCCTTGAAAGCCTTGCTATGCGTAAAGCTTCTTGAGCATTTCTTGCTCCTGAAGTGTTAGGCAAAAGAGTGATATTTTTTGGAATATAATCTAAGATATTTTCAACCTCTCCCGTATAAGCACGGCGTAAAGCTAGAGTGATGATCTGTGCTCCTGCTTCTTCGATCGCTGATTTAATCAACTCAAGTGAAAATTTACCCGATCCTAAAATAAAACGTGAGTTAAATTCATATTTTCCAATTTTTAATTTATCATCCATTTTTACTCCTTGCTAGCTAAAAGTTCTAAAACCAAATTAGCTTGATGTCCTGCACAAATATTAACCCGTGGTGCCATCAGTCCATTTCCAACTTGTGCTGCATTCACCAAATCCCCACAAACATAGAAATTTTTTGCAATTTTTCTCGTTTGTATGCTATTGCTATCGCCATAACCTGCAAGTCCTGAAGCACAGATTAAAGTTATATCAGGATAAAATTTATGAAAATTTTGCGCGATCATAGCTTTTGCTAAAGGCGTATCAAAAGCTTCACAAACGATATTTATATCCTTAAACAAATGGGCTAAATTTTGCTCATCTATCTTTAAAGTTTCAATTTCAATTTGCGTGTAAGGATTGATTTCTTTGATTTGTTCTTTTAAAGCCTCGGTTTTAAATTTACCCAAATCACACACGCGATAAGCTTGGCGGTTAAGATTGCTAGGCTCTACCACATCAAAATCGATGAGTTTTAAAACCCCTATTCCACTTCTTGCTAACATGATAGCTATGTGAGAGCCAAGGCCACCTAAGCCACACACCGCAACACTTGAATTTTTTAATTTATCGTGAAGTTTTGGGGTGTGTCTTGCTCTCATCATCGCATCAAGTGCATCTTTTGGAGGCAAAGTATTTTTTTGTATGCAAAAAAGCTCATCATTTTCATTTAAATCTAGATCTTCTTTTGTTGCAAAGCCATTGACTATCCAAACATCATTTTCATTTTCACTCACACTTTGAAAAAATTCCAAAGTGCTTTTAAAAGAGGTTTCAAGCTCTTTACCATTGAATTTTATTTTCATCAGCCACCCCCTACAAAACTTACAATTTCAGCCTTATCATTTTCTTTTAAAATCAAATTTTCAAAACGATCCTTTGGGATAATTTCTCCGTTTAATTCTAAGGCGATGAGTTCGATTTTATAACCCTTTTCTTTTAAAAAATCCATCAATCTTAATTCTTTTAAATCAAGCTTTTCACCATTGATAATCATTGCTAGCCTCTAAAAATTTTCTATAAAATCTTTATAAATTTCACAAAGTTTTTCAAAATCTTCCACACTTACTCTTTCATCAATAGCGTGAATTCTATCATTGCATACCCCAAATTCACATACACTTATACCAAATTCTGCTAAAAATCTTGCATCGCTTGTGCCGCCTTTAGTATTGAAACTCGGAACGCGTTGCGTGATCTTTTGGATGCTTTCGTTTAATTTTTGCACCACTTTATTATCATGATGAGTTAAAAAAGGTTTTGAACTTTGTTTGATTTCTAATTCATAATTTAAACCATGACAAATTTTATCGATATAATTTTTCACATCATCTAAAGTTGTATCTGGAGAATTTCTAACATTAAACATCAATTTTAGATCATTTGGAGTTACATTGCACACCTCAAGTCCTCCCCTAATATCAGTAATGACTATCTTAGAAGGAGTAAAATCTGCACTACCAGGATCAAGATCAAAGCCCGCTAAAAATTTCAAAGCATGAGAAAAATCATGGATAGGATTGATACATTTTTCAGGATACGCAGCATGTCCTTGTTTTCCACGTATGAGAATTTTACCATTGATAGAACCTCTGCGTCCTATTTTGATACTATCTCCTAGATATTTTTCACAAGTTGGCTCACCCACTATAGCAAAATCAGGCAAGATATTTTCTTCTTGCATGAATTTAAGAAGCTCTAAAGTTCCGTATTTTGCTTCCCCTTCCTCATCACTTGTTAGTATTAAAGAAAGTCTAGAGCCTTTAAAATTCGCATTTTTAACCGCATGGATAAAAGCAGCTACACCGCTTTTCATATCTTGAGCACCCCTTGCATAAATAAAGCCTTCTTTTTCTACAGGTTTAAAAGGATCGCTTTGCCAACCCTCACCCGCAGGCACAACATCTACATGGCCGCAAAATGCTAAATGATCGCCTCCATCTTGAAATTTTTTTGTCAATAATAAATTTTTTACACCCTCTTTTTCCACAAAAAAAGCTTCAAAATCGCTAAGTTCTAAGGCGATAAAATTTAAAATTCCATCATCTTTTGGCGTGATGGATTTAAATTTTAAAAGCTCGATTAAAAGTTCTTTGGCATTCATTTTTTATCCTATAAAAGTTTTATACAACAAACTAAGGGCAAAATATTCTATAATCAAAGCTGAAACTATATTTACAATCTTAATAACCTTTGCACCAAAGAAATGTTTATATTTAGCCACAAAGAAAGACAAGGCAAAAACCCAAGCTATGATAGAAATGATAAGCCCAACAGTCATAATATAAGGATGTCCATCTCCGATAATCACCCCAGCTGTACTTAACCAAAATCCTATAACAAAAGGATTTGTTCCATTTAAAAAACATCCTTTGATATAACTTTTTAAAAGACTTTCTTTAAAATCTTGATTTTGCAGATCTAAAGCTTCGCTTTTTTTTCTAACCATTAAAAAAGCCATATAGCTTAAAAAACAAAAGCCAAAAATAGCCAAGATATATTTAAAAATATCATTGTTTAAAAAGCTCAAAAGCCCAAATTGCAATAAAAAAAGATAAAGCATATCGACACTAAAAGCCCCAAAGCCTACTGCTAATGAATTTTTAAAAGATCTTAAAGCATAGGTTAAGATCAAAATATTAACCGGCCCAAAAGGAACACTAACGCCAAATCCTAAAATCAATCCATTCAACAAAGAATCAAACATTAACTCTCCATAAATTCTTCAATATCTAGTGCAATTTTATCAATCGCACTTACAACATCTTCAATATAAATTTTATCAAAATATTTTTCTAAATTATCATCTTTATCATAAATATTTAAAATACTTTTTTCACACATGCTAGCGTATTGCCCTACTGGCAAAACTGCTCCGCTTGTGCCTATGCTGATAAAAAGCGAAGTTTGCTCAAGCAAAGAATAAAGAGTGGCATACATAGGCACCGCCTCTTCAAACATGACTATATTGTGTCTTAAATTTTCACTTTTGCATTTAGGGCAAAATTTACCGGCCATTTTTTCATAGCCGATACTAAAAATTTCACCGCATTTTAGGCAACGAAGTTCAGGTAAAAAGCCGTGCAAATGGATCACATCTTTACACGCTGCGCGCTCAAGCAAATCATCGACATTTTGCGTGATGACAAAAAGATTTTTACCCCATTTTTGCTTAAGTTCTGCTATTTTTTTATGGGCGTGATTTGGCTCTACGTTTTTAAGCTGCTCTCTTCTTTCATCGTAAAAATCAAGCACTTTTTTAGGATTTTTCCTAAAAGCTGTTGCAGAGCAAACCTCCATCACATCGTATTCTTCCCAAAGTCCGTCATTGTCTCTAAAAGTTTTAAGTCCGCTTGGAGCAGATAACCCTGCTCCGCTTAATATCATTATATTTTTCATCACTAAACCTTGAATTTTTCAAAGTCTAGCACAAAATACTTTAAGAAAATAAATATTTTTGCAAGATTTTTTCTAATTTTTATAATCTCACAACCTTAGCGCCAAAGCCGCCTTGATTGATCGAAGCATCGCTAAAGCTTTTTACGCTTTTATGCGTTTTTAAAAACTCTCTTACCGCAAAAGCGAGTTTTCCAGTACCTATACCATGATAAACGATCACCTCATCAAAACCCGCTATCAAGGCATCTGAAATGAATTTATCAAGCCTTGAAATCGCTTCATCACTTCTAAGCCCGTGTAAATCCAAACTCACGCCCAAATTACTAGGCTTTGTGATATTTATACTTGTTTTTGGACTAGGTTTAGGGATAGCACCGCTTTTTTTAAGCAGTTTTAAAGGCACACGAAGTTTTATCCCTTCACTTTCCACTAAAGCATCATTTTTAGAAATTCCTACGATTTTTCCTTTAATCTTTTCATATTTTACAAAATCCCCGACTCTCAATTCTTCATTTTGCTCCATACTTGGCAAAACGATATTTTTCTTAAGCTCATTAGCTTTGTTTAAACTTCTTTGTTTTTCTTTAGTGTCTTTTAAGCGTATAGTTTTTTTAGCTTCTTCTATAGCTTGATAAAATTTAAGCTCTAAATCCCTTAGTTTTTGACGAAATTCGCTTTCATTTTTTTCTTTTTGATCTTTTAAAGAAAGTAAAATTTCATCAATCTTTTGTTCTTTTTTATCCACTTCATTTAATTTTAGCTTTAAATCAAGCTCAAGATTGATATTTTTACTCACCATTTCTTCTAAATTTTGCTTATCTTCCCCATAAAGCTCTTTGGCTTTTTTAACTAAATTTGGCGGAATTTGATAACGCAAAGCCGTTTCAAAAGCATAAGATTTTCCTATGGTGCCTTTTAAAAACTCGTATTTTGGTCTTGAAAATTCCTCATCATATAAAGCCGCTATCAATTCAACTTGTTCATTTTCAGCTAAAAGCATAGCAAGGCGTTTGTGGTGTGTGGTGATGATGATTTTTAATTTATTAGAAATCAAATGAGAGATCAAAGTGCTATACAAGCAAGCTGCTTCTTCAAAATCTGTCCCAAGCTCTATTTCATCTATGCCTAAAAGTAAATTTTTCTTTGTAAAGAGTTTGGAAAAATGGAGCATTCTTCCTGCAAAGGTGGAAATGTCATTTTTCACATTTTGCGGATCTTCAATAATGGCATCAAATTCCTTAAAAGTTCCTATTTTGCTTTCATTTGCATTTATATGCATTGGCAAAAGATGTTTAGCTAAAAAACAAGCGCTTAAAATGCTTTTTAAAAGCATCGATTTTCCACCAGCATTTACCCCAGTAATGATCAAAACTTGCTTTTTAAATTCAAGTGAAACGCTTTTAGGATTTTTTAAAGCCGGATGTGCAAAATCTTTTAAAACAATCTCGTCTGAATTTTTACACAAGAGAAATTCATAATCTTTCTTTTTAGCCATCAAAACTCTAGCGCTATAATGATCAAATAAATCAAAAGCGTTGTTAATAAATTTTAAGAATAATAAATTTTTAGCTAAAAAAATGGAAAAATTTTTAGCATATTCATAATAAATTTCTTCTTTTTGATTTTGCAATTTCTCTAAATCATTTTGCAATTTTTCAACACCTTCAGGAACGATATAAAAGCCTCCTCCCGTGCTTCTTCCTATAATCTTTGCTTTTATAGCGTGATTAAAACCGCCTCTAACGAGTAAAGATTCTAGATTATTAACAAGATGAATTTGAGTATCCATAAGATAAGGGGTTAAAGATTTGCTATAACAGTATTTTTTAAATTCGGCCTGTATGGCTTCATTTTTCATTTTAAAAGCTGTATTTAAATTGATCAATCTTTCATCTAGGTTTTCTTTTAGCTCGCCTTTATCATCAAATTTTTCACTAAGTTCTAAAATCCCGCTTGGAAATTCAATTTTTTCAAGCCAAGTTTTCAAATGTGTTTCAAATTTTAAACCCTTTAAATACTTAAAATAACGAAAAATCTTAACAAATTCATAAATTTCTGCTAAATGTAAAACACCTTGTTTGCTTAAATGCATTAAAGCAAAATCTAATTTTTTTAAAGAAAGCGGGGGCTTAAAATCTATCTTTGAAAGCTCACAAATTCTTTCAAAATGCAAATGAGAATCCCCTTGCAAAAATATATCTTTTTCTCTTGCAAATAAAGCCTTAAATTCATCCAAATAAGCTTTTAAATCAAGCCTTAAAGCAATATCTTCCATCTATAACTCACATCTTTTTATATCAATAATCAAATTATCTTTTTTTGAAATAAAACTTTGCGTACCGCTTTCATAATTGAAAAATTGATTTGAGACATTTCCTTCTTTACAAACAATATTTTCACCATGGTTGAATTTTTCAATCAAAAGTATTGTTTTAGAATCTTGTTTTGAATTTTTATACTCAAACCATACTGCAAAAGCTATTAAAAATATAAAGAAAAAAAGATAAATTAATTTAAGCTTTAAACTTGATTTTTTATTAAGAGCAAAAACAAAAATAGCAAAAAACAAGAAAATAAAAAAATACAGAAAAAATCTAATCATTAGCTTGCCTTAATTTATTACTAATATCTCCTGCTCCAAATCCTATAATGAGTCCTTTATCAAAAACCCTTCCTTTATCACTGACTAAAAATTTACCTTCTCTTTTGATATCTTCTACAAATAAAGCCTTAGGAAAGTATTTTTTTAAATCGATTTCAACTTTTTCTTCCCCTGCAGCATAAACGGGTAAAATCACAAGTTCATCAATCCCATCAAAAGCATGGACAAAATCTTGCAAATTTGCTAATAAACGCGTATAACGATGAGGCTCAAAAATAGCTGTGATCTTAGCATAACCGCCAAGTTTAGCATACTCTTTAGCTGCTTTTAAAGTCGCTTTAATCTCTGTGGGATGATGACCATAATCATCGATTAAAGCTAAGCTTTCATCTGCATGTAAAATGTCAAATCTTTTTTTAATTCCTTGATAATTTTTAAGTCTAGCTTTAATAGTCTCTACATCTAAAAAATTTAAAGCCGCTAAAATAGCCAAAGAAGCATCGATAGCTAGATGATAACCCATTCCTAAAATATCAAAATTCCCAAGATCTTTAAGTTCAAAACTCATTTTAGGCTTAAAATTTTCTATTTTCATGGTGCAATTTTTAATATCTTTACTAGGATAAAGACGCAAAGCCTCTGCCTTAAAATCTTTCAAAAAATCATCTTCTGCATTGATAACGCGAATTTTTGCCATATCAAGAAATTGCGTATAAGCTTGATGCAATTTTGAAACTTGATTTTCATAATGATCTAAATGCTCCGCTTCAGCGTTAGTAACAATGGCTAAATAAGGATTAGAATTTAAAAAAGAGCTATCGCTTTCATCTGCTTCAAAAATAAGATTTTCGCTTTCTTTATAGATCATATTAGAGCCAAATTCTTTTAAAATAGCGCCTATAATCACCGAAGCATCATCAAATAAAGAAGCTAAAATACTCGATGTAGTGCTCTTTCCATGCGCACCAGCAACAGCAAACACACGCTTATCTTGCAAAATAAGCGGTAAAGCCTCTTTTCTTGAAAGGCATTTCATACCTAAAGATTTAGCATGTTTGAATTCAGGATTTTCTTCCTTTATAGCCGCTGAATATACAACTAAGTCTTTATTTAAAACATTATCTTGATGATGGGGAATAAAGATCTTAACGCCCTCTTTTTCGAGCTCCTTAGTAATCTTACTTTCTTTAAGATCACTCCCGCTAATAACACAGCCTTTTTCCTTTAAAAATCTTGCTAGTGCAGAAATTCCTATACCGCCTATACCAATAAAATGAATTTTTTGCATATTTTAAGCCTTTATTTTAAAAAGCCTAAATTTTAACACTTTTTTACTAAAAAGAAAATATAAGCCTTACTTTGCCACACCTAAACGTTGAGCCAACTGATAGAAATTTAATTCTTTATAAGATTGAGCAAAATTCTTATGATACGCGTCAAGATCAAAAGCTTTATTGTTATCTTTTAAAGTATTATTATTTTCAAAAAAATATCCTTTATTTCCTATATAAACTCCATCATTATCCGCCCATACAACATCATTAAAAGCAAATTCTAATTTTTTATTTGTAGGTTTTGCAAGCATATTTCTTCCACCAACGCTTAAATAATGAGCATTGCTAAGACTTAAAGCATAAAGAGTAGGAAAAATATCCTTATGAGAACCCAAACGATTTTTATCATAGTAAAGATTATTTTGCAAAATCTTAGGTATATAAAGATAAAAAGGCACACTATAAGCAAAGGCTTTTTGAGAATTTAAATCAATCCCCATTTCACGAACTCTATGATCTCCAGTAGCTGCGATTATAACACTATCTTTAAATGAACTTTGCTTAACCTTATTTAAAAATTTACCAAATTCATTATTTGCATACGTATAAGCTTTAATGATATTTTCTTGCTTATTTTTATCATAAGGAAGTAAGTTGAGCAAAGCTTGTGGGATATTTTCTAGCTTAGATAAACCTTCTTGTGCGATTTTATAAGGGGGATGATTTGAAATTGTTAAGCCGATGATCAAGGTATTATGAGGATTTTTTTGCAATAACTCATAAACTTTTTTATATAAATATTTATCAGCTATCCCATAACCATTTTCACTCGTTTTAGCTTGTTTGTATTCTTTCATCAAAACATTTTCATCAATAATTTCATCAACACCTAAAACACTTAAATAATTTTTAACATTTTGCCATGAACCATTTCCTGCGCTTACAAAAATAACTTTATATCCTGCTTTTTTATAAACAGCAATAGGGGTTAAATCTAAATAAGTTTTTTGAAATTTACTTGTAGAGATATTTTGATATGGACTTATAAAAAACAAATTAGCAAAACTTGGTATCGTGCCATTATAAGCACTTAAAAATCTTTTAAATACAAAATCTTTTTCAAAATGTGGCTTTAAAGCACCTAAAAAATTATGCTCTTCATTTGAAAAATCTGCCAAATTAAGTCCAAAACTTTCCATTAAATTGACAAAAACACTAGGATGAATTTTTTCAGCTTGTATATTTTTAGGACTTGTATATAAATCATCAAAAAGTTTATTTTTAAGATTTTGGGCTTTTGAAGAACTGATTGCTTTAAAACTTTCTTCTTGACGGTATTGTTTAAAAGCCCAAGAAAAAGCCATGACAGGATTTAGCATAGTATCATTTAAAACGCTAAATTCGCTAAAAGAATAATTTTGAACATTGATAGCTACATGTTTAAAAGGACCTCTTAAGGCCACAATATAACTTCCAATTAATATTAAATTTAACAATATCAATATAGGAAATTTTAACTTAATAGCTCTTAATTTTAATCTTAGAATCTTTGAATTAAGAAAAATACACAAAAATCCAAAAATAAACATAAATACAAAAATTTTTAAAATAGGATAATCATTATAAATAATGTCTAAAATAGTTTTTGTATTATCATCTTTTAAGCTAAACATAAAAATATCAAATTTGCTTTTATAAATTTCATAATAATAATATTTTGCATAAGAAAAACCTAAGGAAAGAAAAGCAATGCAAACTATGTAAAAACTAGAAACTATAAAATAAATTTTAGATATTCTTTCTTTAAAAATACTACCAAATTTTATTTGAGAAAAAAACAAAGATATAAAAGCACACAATAAAAAAGGTAAAAAAGCAACACTTAGAAATCTTATATCGTGAAAAATGCCTAAAAGATACATTTGGACAAATTCACTTTTATCGCTAACTAAATTACTAGGAATAAAACCAATTTGCATCAAAATTCTATTCACTGTAAAAACAATTATAAACAAAAAAGTAAAAATAATAATTTGCAATAAAATTTTTCTCATATAAAATCTCAAATATAAAAATTATATTATAAGCACATAAAAATAAATATTTTTAAATTATGTACTTATTATCTTTCAAAACCTTTTGCCATTTTTTCAAAACACCAAAGTTTTTTCGCTTCGTCTGATTTTGTAGGCTCGATAATTAGCATTTCTTCTTCGTTACCAAGTCTTTCTTGAATTTCACCAAAAGCATCAATAAACATAGTATCGCCGTAAAAATTCCAATCCTCTTTAAGCTTACCTATGCGATTAACTCTTAAAATACTGGTTGAATTTAAAAAAGCTCTCATTTTTAAAAGTTCTTCCCATCTTTTTTTGCTTTCAAAGGTTGAAGCCGTAGGGATAATAACCAAATCGATCTTTTTTTGCATGATCATTTTCCAAAAGCCATCAAAATGAACTTCAAAACCAAAAAGTAAAGCGCATTTTAATCCCGCGTAAGAAAAAGTAAAGAGTTTATATTTGTCGCATTTATTATTAAAAAAACCTTTTTCGTTCCAATGATTATAAGGCATCAAAATTTGCTGTTCATAACTTTTTACGCCATTAGGAGAAACCTTTAAACAAAGTTTTTTACAACCCTTGCTCTCAACGCTGATAAAAGGCGCTATGATTTCTAATTCATATTTTTTTGAAAGGCGTATTAAGCTTTCTTTTTTAGCCTCGCTTTGCTCTTTTATCATGGATTTTGGCATAGAAAGCAATTCAGTAAAAAAACTATTGATGACATATTCACCCAAAACAACAAGATCGGCTCCACTATCTTTTGAAGCTTTTAAATAATAATCTAATCTTGATTCACTTAAAGCTAAAGTAGGAAATTGCAAGGCTGAAATTTTACTCATCGATACTCTCCACTTCTAATTTTGCTTTTTCTAATTCTTCTCTAGCTTTTTTAATGCTTTCTAGACCCATTTTATATATTTTCACACTTTCATTTAAAGTCAATTCATCATTATTTAATTTATCTAAGGCTTCATTGGCTTTTTTTATCTTTTCCTCAAAACTCATTGATTAACCTTATAATTTGGCGCCTCATGAGTTATAGTTACATCATGAACATGACTTTCTTTGAGACCTGCGCTTGTAATTTCCACAAATTCAGCTCTAGCTTGAAAATCTTGTATATCTTTAGCACCCACATAACCCATAGAAGAACGAAGTCCTCCTAAAAGTTGATGCACCACGCTTTTAATGCTACCCACATAAGGCACACGTCCTTCTATACCTTCAGGAACTAATTTATCTTGAGCTGTTCCTTCTTGAAAATAGCGATCAGAGCTGCCCTTTTGCATCGCTCCAAGCGATCCCATTCCGCGATAAGATTTGTATTGTCTTCCTTGATAAGTAAAAAGCTCTCCTGGGCTTTCATCTGTTCCCGCTAAAAGAGATCCTATCATAACAGAACTCGCACCCGCTGCTAAAGCCTTAGCTATATCACCTGAATATTTAATCCCACCATCAGCAATCACCGGAACTCCGTATTTTTTAGCTTCGATAGCACACTCATCTATGGCTGAAATTTGAGGAACGCCCACACCAGAAACTATACGAGTGGTACAAATACTTCCTGGCCCTATTCCCACTTTTACAGCATCCGCACCCGCTTCACAAAGAGCTTTTGCAGCCGCTGCGGTAGCGATATTTCCCGCGATCAAATCTAAATTTGGATACTTTTGTTTTACAGCTTTTATCGTATCGATAATACCCTTAGAGTGCCCATGCGCAGAATCAAGCACGACAACATCAACCCCAGCTTCCACTAAAGCATCGACTCGATCGATTTGTCCTACACCTATAGCAGCACCAACGCGAAGTCTTCCAAAGCTATCTTTATTTGCATTTGGATATTCTTTACGTTTCTTAAGATCTTTAATTGTGATCAATCCTTCCAAATGACCTTCACTATCTATAATCGGTAATTTTTCTACTTTATTTTTGCTAAAAATTTTTTCAGCATCATCTAAAGTGCATCCTTTTGGAGCAGTGATTAAAGGGGCTTTTGTCATCACATTTTCAACTAAATTAGAATAATCATTTTCAAATCTTAAATCACGATTAGTCAAAATTCCGATCAATTTTCTAGACTCATCAACTACCGGAACGCCTGATATTCTATATTCTGCCATAATTTCTAAGGCTTGAGCTATGCTTGATTTTGGACCGATAAAAATAGGATCTATGATCACCCCGCTTTCGCTTTTTTTTACTCTTTTAACTTCTCTTGCTTGAGAAGCGATATCCATATTTTTATGGATAACCCCAAGCCCACCAAGTCTTGCCATCATAATAGCTGCTCTATGTTCAGTTACTGTATCCATCGCAGCAGAAATCAAAGGCATATTTAAGGAAATGTTTTTTGTAAGTTGAGTATGAATTTGAACTTGTTTTGGGAGTATCTCAGAATAACAAGGACGTAAAAGCACATCTTCAAAAGTTAAAGCACGTTTGACTATATTCATTATTTTCCTTCCTTTATAATATTTTCAAGACTTAAAGCACCATCAAGCAAGGTTTGCTCTTCAAAGGCTTTACAAACAAGCTGGGCAGAAATATTAAGCCCATCTTTATCTTTACCCACTGGCACACTAATACCTCCAAGACCGGCTAAATTTAAAGAAATAGTATAAACATCCTCTAAATAAACTTCAATAGGACTTTTTTTAGCGTTAAAATCAAAAGCTGTTGTTGGAGCTACAGGCATAAAAATCAAATCACAATCTTTTAAAATTTCTTCATATTTAGCTTTTATAAAGGCTCTAGCCTTTTGTGCTTTGATATAATACGCATCATAATATCCGCTACTAAGCACAAAAGTTCCGAGTAAAATTCTTCTTTTTACCTCCTCTCCAAAACCTTCACTGCGAGTATTAATATACATATCTTTAAGATTTTCTATATTTTCAGAACGCCTTCCATAACGCACACCATCATAACGACTTAAATTCGCACTCGCCTCAGCCGTTGCAATAATATAATACGCCGCTATATCATATTTACAATCAAGCATATGTTTATAAACAATTTCATGCCCGTGTGATTTTAACATATCTATAGTTTTTAAAAGAGCTTTTTTAACCTCTTCACTTGCGTCATTGATATAATTTTCAATCACCGCAATTCTTAGTTTTTTATTTGCGTTTAATTGTGGTGCTGTTTTAACAAACTCAATATTTGCACTTGTGCTATCCATTTTATCGTATCCTGCAATAGCATCATATAAAATCGCAGCGTCTTCAACATTTTGCGTTAAAACACCTATTTGATCAAGACTTGAAGAATAAGAAGCCAAACCATAACGACTAACCCTGCCATAACTTGGTTTAAATCCAACACAACCACAAAAAGCAGCAGGCTGACGCACAGAGCCACCCGTATCACTACCTAAACTTGCCAAAGCTAAGCCACCGGCTACAGCCGCGGCACTACCTCCGCTTGATCCCCCTGGAACTTTATTTGGATTTAACGGATTTAGAGTTTTTCCATAATAAGAAGTCGCTGTTGAACTACCCATCGCAAATTCGTCCATATTAGTTCGTCCATAAGGAGCAAAACCATTTTTTTTCAAATTCACAATAGCACTCGCATCATAAGGTGCCACGTAACCTTGTAAAATTTTACTCGCACAGGTTAATTCCCAACCCTTAACATTAATATTATCTTTAATAGCAATAGGAATTCCTTCGCAACTTTGACTTAAATCTTTGCCTAAAAATTGTTCTATATAAGCCCCTAGATGGCTTTCTTTTTTAGCTCTTTCATTTAATTCTTTTTTTAAATTTTGAATTTCTTCTTGAGATAATTTCAAGGCCTCTTTTAAAGTTATCATTTTCCTTCCTTGTATTTTTTTGCATATTTTTTAATCAAAACAATCGATATACCACAGAAAAAAGCAATCACAAAAATAGTTGCAATCACTACACAGTTTGAAATAGGATACTCAAACATTTTTCAAAACCTCATTGCAACGCACACAAGGTTCGTTTTCTTTCTGGCTTTCTAGTTTCCAACATCTAGGGCATTTATGTGATATAGCTTTGGCGATCTTAAACTTTTCATCTTCAATTTCAAATTCGCACAAAATTTCACCAAAGCCATCTTTAGCATCACTCACCATAAACCAATCATTTAATTCATCTTTTGGTATAAAATCAAAACGCTTAGAATCCATGATAAGATTAAGTTCTAAAGTTGATTTTATCAATTTATCTTTTTTGAGTGCATCGATTTTTTCAAAAAATTTCTCACGCACATTGAGTAAAAATTTATCATCTATGTCAAAATCATATTCAAATTTTTCTTTCAAACTAAGATCAAAAACATCAGCGATATTGTCTTTAATCAAATCATTAGCATGTTCTAAAGCCTCATCAACACTATAAGTTAAAGTTGGAGCAAGTAAATTTAAAAGTTCTTTAGTGATTAAAGCCATTGCCACTTGAGCTGATTTTCTACGATCGCCATTTTTAGCATCACAGTACAATCTATCTTTACTGATATCAAGATAAATTCCACTTAAATCTGCGCTTAAAAAATTTAAAAGCATATTAAAGCCTTTAGCAAATTCATAAGCTAGGAAATTTTCTTTAACATTTTTAAACACATGGGTTGCACGCGTGAGTATCCATTTATCTATAAAACTAAATTCATTAATTTGTAAATTTTGTAAATCATTAATGTTCGCAAGTAAAAACCTTATGGTATTTCTTATTTTTCGGTATTGCTCGCTTACTTGCTTTAAGATATTATCAGAAATTTTTAAATCACTTGAATAATCACTTAAGAGTATCCAAAGTCTTAAAATTTCAACCCCGTAAGTTTTGGCTACATATTCAGGTGCTATCACATTACCTTTAGATTTGGACATTTTTTGCCCTTTTTCATCTGTAGTAAATCCATGGGTTAAAATGCTTTTATAAGGAGCGATTTGTTTAATAGCACTTCCAATAAGTAAAGAGCTTTGAAACCAACCTCTATGCTGATCACTTCCTTCTAAATACATATTAGCTCTTTTTTCTCCAGCGTCATAAATTCCGCTATTTAAAACCACATTCCAAGTGCTTCCGCTATCAAACCAAACATCTAAAATATCATAAACTCTTTCTAAATTTTCTGGATTATATTTTGAATTTTTAGGAATTAAATCTTTAATTTCAAATTCCCACCACGCATCGGCTCCATGTTTTTCAAAAATATTAGCCACAAAATCAAAAAGTTCAGTATCAAAAATCACTTCTTTGGTGGTTTTATCTCTAAAAAACGCTATAGGCGTCCCCCAATCTCTTTGACGTGAGATGCACCAATCAGGACGATTTTCAACCATAGATCCGATTCTTTTTATACCGCTTTGTGGATAGAATTTTGTTTTTAGAATTTGTTCTTTTGCGCATTCTCTTAAAGTTTTACCCTCTAAAAGTGCTTCATCCATTAAAATAAACCATTGTTTAGTTGCTCTGTAAATGACAGGTTTGTGAGTTCTCCAACAAAACGGATAAGAGTGTATAAATTTTGAAGAATGCAATAAAGAATCACCCAAAAGTTCTAAAATTCTTTCATTAGCCTTAAAAATATGAAGTCCTATAAATTCATTTAGTAAATTTTCTGGCAAAAGTTTTTTAGTCCTTAAAGTTTCATCATAACACCCTCCATCATCCACAGGCATTAAAACTTCAATACCATATTTTAAACAAGCATAATAATCATCTTCACCATGACCTGGAGCAGTATGCACAAGCCCACTTCCACCATCCATCAATACATGCTCACCCATAATCAAAGTGGATTTTCTAAAATTTAAAGGATTAATCGCTTCTAATCTTTCAAATTCTTTTGCGCTAAGCTCTTTTTGCACCTCTCCTTTTGTTAAACCTTTTTCTACCATACTTTTAAGCAAAGCACTTGCAAAAATAAAGCCCTCTTTAGTGATCACATAATTTTCATTAGGATTTAAAGCGATGGCTTGATTAGCCACTAAAGTCCAAGGCGTAGTTGTCCAAATAACCGCACTAGCTTTTGAAACTCCTATTTTTTTACAAGCATTTTCATCCAAATCAAAAGCTACAAAGATAGAATAATCCTCTTTATCTTCATATTCTACCTCAGCTTCAGCCAAAGCTGATTTTGCAGCCCAGCTCCAAAAAACAGGTTTGGAACGCTCACAAAGCAATCCTTTTTTAGCAATTTCGCATAAAGTCCTATAAATAGCGGCTTCAAATTCAAATTTCATCGTCAGATAAGGCTTATCCCAATCCGCTATAATGCCAAGTTTTTTAAACTCTTCTCTTTGAATATTAACAAATTCATCAGCATGTTTTCTACAAAATTCTCGGATCTCTTTTTTGCTTAGACTTTTCTTCTTTTCACCAAGTTTAATTTCAACCTGCTGTTCTATAGGCAAGCCATGACAATCCCAACCTGGGGTAAAGCGAATTTTTTCTCCATTAAAATAATGCAATTTGATAATCGTTTCTTTTAAAATTTTATTTAAAGCATGACCGATATGAATATAACCATTTGCATAAGGAGGACCATCGTGTAGAGTAAAGGTATCACAAGTATCTTTACGCTTTTGTTTCATTTTCTCATAAGCATAATTTTGATTAAACCATTTTTCAAATCTTTTAGGTTCAAATTCGGCCAAATTAGCACGCATTGAAAAAGTAGTATTTGGCAAAAGTAAGGTATCTTTATAGTCCATCATTTTCCACCTAAATTTTTTATAATCTCAAATTTTACTAAAATTAGTTTAAAATTTAGCTATAATTACACAAAAAAGGGAAATTTTATGAAACATTTACTTTTTCTTATTGGCGATGAATTGGCAATGAATGATGATTATAAGGATTATATTTATCGCTCTTATGAAAAAAAATTTAAAGAAATTTGTGAAATTCGTTTTCAAAATAAAACCGATAAAGAATTACCTTTTTTACTAGAAAAACTTCTAACAGAATATGATTTTATAACTCTTTTTACCACATCTAATCATTATGCAACCATAGCTAAAATTCTTGCAACACTCAATGAAGATGCTTTGGTTTTAAAAGAGGATAATTTAGTTCCTGATAAAGCTTATTTTTCTAAAGATAGTTTTGTATGTGATTTTATCCATTCAAAAATCAATGTTATAAAAACTACAATAGGTAAGAAACTTCCAGAACTTCTTGGAAATATACAACCTAATTTTACCTATTTTTGCCTTTTTGGGATTGATGATGAAAGTGCAGTTGTACTTCTTGATGCCTTAACAAAATCTTATGAAGTTAAAATCAAAACAAGTAAAATACTAGATAATCTCACACTTATTAAAGCCACTTGTCCTAATTTTGGAAAATTAGATGGATTTTTAACCAGCATTAAAAATCTTTTTGGACAAAAAGTATTTTTAGGAAAAAATCCTTTGGATTTTATTATTTCAAAACTTTTAGAAAAAAACTTAAAAATTTCCTTTGCTGAAAGCTGCACAGGCGGGCTTTGCGCTAGTATGCTTACTAAATTTAACGGGGTGAGTCAAATTTTTGAAGGATCGATTGTGAGCTATTCTAATCGATTAAAACATGAATGGCTAGGCATTGCAGAAGAAAATTTGCAAAATAGAAGAGAATATAGCGAACGTTGTGTGTATTTTATGTTAAAAGGAATTTTTAAAACAGCAAAGCCTGATTTTGCCTTAGCTATCAGTGGAGTAACCGGAGAAAACGATGAAGGCGCTATAAAATCAGGTACTGTTTATATAGGGGCAATGTTTAAAGATGGAACATTTGTGCAAGAAATTCTTCATTTAGACGGAGATAGAGAATTAATGCAAAAACAAGCTGCGATGGCAACTTTTTGTTTATTATTAAAACTCAAGCCAGAAATTTTTGAATTTTAATTTTATAAATGATTAAACTTTTATAACCTATAATTAATTTAGCTTAAATTACATTAAGGAATTAACCATGAATTTTAAAGATCTTATTTTAAAACGGCACGCTTGTAAATTATTTAGCGATAAAAAAATCAATAAAAATGACTTAAATTTTATCCTAGAAAGTGGAATTTTAACTCCGAGTTCTTATGGTCTTGAACCTTGGAAATTCATTGTTTTTGAAAAGCAAGAAGATAATTTAAATCTTTCCAAATTATGTTTTAATCAGCAAAATGTCGCTAGTGCGAGCCATAATATCGTTATTTTAGCCAGAAAAGATTTGCAAAGCAAAGATGCTTTTATCCAAAAGCAAGTGCGTCGATTTGCTGATTCTGATGAAGAAAAATTTCAAAAAATTTTACAAATTTATACTCAAAAAACCGACACCATGGACGATAAACAACTCTATCATTATGCCCAACTTCAATGCTATCTTGCAATGATGCAAATGTCTTTAGCTGCCATAAGCTTAGGAATTGATTCTTGTATGATAGGTGGTTTTGACAAAGAAAAAATAGATCAATTTTTAAAATTAGAATATCCTTTTGAAACAGCGGTTGTATTAGCCCTTGGATATAGAGCACAAGAGCCAAAACACACAACCAAACGCTTAAATTTTAATGAAGTTGTTGAATTTTATAAGGAAAAATAATGAAAGAATTGGATATTTTTAAACATCGATATTCTTGTAGAAATTTTAAAAATGAAAAATTAAATCCACAAGATCTAAAAAATATATTAGAAGTCGCTAGATTAAGTCCTAGTTCTTTAGGCTTAGAACCTTGGAGGTTTTTGGTTGTACAAGATGAAAAGAAGAAAGAAGAATTATCTCAAATTTGCAATCATCAAAATCATGTTAAAAATTGTTCTGCTTTGATCATCATTTTATCAAGACTTGATTTTTTAGATTATTTTGAAGAAAAACTAAGAAAAAGAGATATGGAAGAAAAAGAAATTCAAAAACGTCTAGATACCTATATGCCTTTTTTAAAATCTCTAAATCATGAGCAAAAAATTGCTTACGCTAGAGAGCAAGCTCATATTGCCTTAGCAAGCATACTTTATAGCGCCAATGCCTTAAATATAGCTAGCTGTCCAATAGGGGGCTTTGATAAAATTAAACTTGATTCCTACCTAGATCTTGACACTCAAAAAGAAATAGCGACATTGGTTGTAGCTCTAGGTTACTCCAATGATAAAAATTTGCCGCAAAAAAATCGCTTTGATTTTGATAAAGTGGTTCAATTTTTATAACCAAATAAAAAAATAGAATTAAAATTCTATTTTTACCATTACTTTGCTAAAATTCTATATAATTTTTTAAATTTTATAGAATTTAAGGTCTTGTATGAATTTACCCAACATTTTAGCATTTTTAAGGATTATGCTAGCTCCTTTATTTTTTTTCTTGCTCACCCATTCTTTTGAAAAAATAGATCAAAGCTGGATTAATTATTTTGCAGCTTTAACATTTTCTTTAGCCGCAATCAGTGATTTTTTTGATGGTTATATTGCAAGAACTTGGAATCAAACAACAAAACTAGGAGGTATTTTAGATCCTTTAGCTGATAAAATGCTTATCTTGGCAGCTTTTTTAGGATTATTGATGATAGGAAGAGCAAATGAATGGATTATTTATCTCATACTCGTTCGCGAATTTTTTATCACAGGATTTCGCGTAGTTATGGTCAGTGAAAATTTAAACGTCAATGCCTCATTTGCAGGAAAACTAAAAACAACCTTTCAAATGATAGCCATAGGTTTTTTAACAATGCAATGGACAGGGGGACAAATTTTACTTTATATTGCCTTTGTTTTAACTCTTTATTCTGGTTTTGAATACGTTTTAAGCTATATGAAACAAAACAAAGGAAAATTACAATGAAATCTTTATTTTTTTTAATTTTAATACTCATACTTGGATTTAAATTTTATTCTATTGAATTTTTAGCAACAATTTTAGTAATTTCTTTTTTAATCTTTTTTCATGAGTTAGGGCATTTTTTAGCCGCAAAATCCCTAGGTGTTAAAGTAGAAATTTTTAGCATCGGTTTTGGAAAAAGTCTTTTAGAGTTTAATTTTAAAAATACTATTTATCGCTTAAGTGCTTTACCTTTTGGAGGCTATGTCAAACTTAAGGGGCAAGATGATATGCGTCCAGGTTTTGAAAATTTAGATCCTGATAGCTACAGTGTTTTATCTGCGTTTAAGAAAATTTATATTTTATTTGCTGGGCCTTTTTTTAATCTCCTTTTGGCTTTTATACTTTATATTCTCATCGGAAATTTAGGGATACAAAAATTATCAGCACAAATAGGAGCCATTGCGCCAAATTCTGCTGCACAAATAGCTGGAATTAAACCCGATGATACAATTTTATCCATCAATGGAGTTAAAATTCAAAGTTTTGATGAAATTTCAAAACACCTAAGTCTAAAGCCTTTAAATATTGTAATTGATAGAAATGGAGAAAAAATCAATTTTAATCTTACTCCAAAAATAGGACAAGGGTATAATGATTTTGGTCAATTAGTTCCAAAAGCACAACTTGGGGTAAGTCCAAAAGGCACTGATGTATTAGTTTTTCACACGGGATTACAAAGTCTAAATTATGCTTTAGATGAAAGCATCAAAGCTTCAACACTTATTGTTAAGGGTATAGCAAAACTTATCGTTGGAGATGTGGAAGCTAAAAATTTAGGTGGCATTATCACAATGGCTAATATCACCTCAAAAGCAGCACAAACAAGTTTTACACTCCTCTTGTTTATCGCGGCTTTAATTTCAATCAATCTAGGAATTTTAAATCTTTTACCTATTCCTATGCTTGATGGAGGACATATACTGTTTAATATTTATGAAATTATTTTTAGACGCAAAGTACCACAAAAAGCTTTTGAATATCTAAGTTATGGAGGAATGGCTATACTTTTAAGCTTGATGCTTTTTGCTACTTTTAATGATATTTTAAGAGCTTTACAATGAGTCAAAATTTCACCTATCCTTTGCCCGATTTTTCAGATCCTAAAAAAAGTATTATTTTTTGGCGTTATTCTCGTTTTTGGGCTAGAAAAATTTTATATTTTTCTCAAGTAAATTTTTTCATTAAAACACTCAATGAAGAAAAAAATAATCATTTGAAATATTTTTTTCAAGAAAGGCCTTATGCCTGTTATAATGTTATTAGAAGATTTTGTGATAAAAGTTTTAATGCCGATGAAAGAGTAAGGACTCTACTTTATGATGTTAATAAAGGCTTAAAAATATTTCATTTTTTTCCAGGAAAGAAAAATATTTTTACACTTAAAGATGAAGAAAATATTTTTGAAATCGATCTTGATCAAAATTATCATGTTTGCGAGGAAGGTTTTTGGGCTATTAAGCTTAAATTTAACACTCAAGTCATCCTACAAGCAAGTTTTTGCTTTACCCTTGAAAATAATATTTTAATCGCTTGTATACAAGGCTATAAGCATGAAAATTTAGATTCTTTGAAAATCAATAAAATTTGTACTAAAAAATTTTTTGGATTAAGACCTATAGATTTAATCATAGAATGCATTAAAATTTTAACTAAAGTTTTAAATTGCGATACCACACTCGGCGTTTATGAAAAAAATCAAATTCGATCCAAAAAAGGACAAAGCAAAGGTTATTATGTAAATTATCAAAAAATTTGGCTTGAAAATGGTGGAGAGCTTATAAAAATAAATAAACGCAATTATTATAAACTCTCTCATTTGAGAAAAAAGATTGAAGAAATTCCAAGTCAAAAACGCTCTATGTATAAAAAGCGTTTTGCAATACTTGATGAAATTGAGAAAAAAATCAATGAAATTTTTTCTAAATAATGCTTTTTAAATACTGAACACTTTTTCTACAACCTTCTTTTTGTAGCTTTAAAAGCTTTTCTAAATGTTCTTTTGAAACCTCTTGAGGATAATAATATTGCATAGCTTTTAAGCCTTCAAATAAAGGTTTTTCGATTTTAAAAGCACCCTCGCCCAGCTCACTAACCCCACCGGTTCCTTTTTCTCTTTTAAAAGTTGCACAATAAGGATAGCATTGCTCTATATTAATACGATCTAAACCTTCACATTTTAAAATTTCCACACAAGCTTTAATATCAATATTTCCTTCGCCTAAAGGCACTCCACAAACATAATCCACTCCGTCTTCATTAAAAACAATGTGATCCTTACAATGTGTACTAAAAGTATATTTTGCCATATCCTTACAAGCTTTAATAGGATCTTCATAAGCCATCATAGAATTTCCAAAATCATATAAAAATCCTATTCTAGGATGATTAATTAAAGCCAATAATTCAAGTAAATCACCTGAAGTTTGATATTCATGATTTTCTATGGCAAGTTTTAAATCGTATGTTTCCAAAATGTCAATTAAGGCCTTAATTTCATCCGATGAGCTTAAAAATTCTTCTTTATTAAAAAGCGCTGTGATCTTAGAATCATCAAAGCTACCCTCGCTTGCACTTTTAACCTTTTTATTGCTATCTGTTAAAGGCACATAAGATCTGATAATTTTTGCATCTAAAAATTGTGCTACTTTAGCAATTTTTTCAAATTTATTTTTATCGAAACCCTTAGCATCAATTTCGCAATACATATTATATTCATCAAGTTTTGCTTTAATCTTTTTAAGATGATGTTCTTCATTACTTCCCAAACACCCCCATTCCTCATCCAAGCCAAAATCTTTAATAATATTTATAATCACCCCATCACAACCTAACTCTTTTGCAAAATCAATATAAGAAAATATATCCATTCTACCATTTTGAAACCATAAATGCATACTTTCACTTTCTAAACCAATTTTCATTTTTTATCCTTAATTATTTTGTTTCTTAGCTATCATTTTTAATAAAATAGTTGTTACCACAACACCACAAATTGCAAAAAATCCCATCAAAGCAAAAACGATTCTATAGCCTAATAAACTTTTATCAAAATGATCAATGATAAAACCATACAAAGCAAAGCAAAAAAGTTGAGGAGAATATCCAAAAATACAAGCGATACTCATAGCCGCTCCGCTGATTTCTCTAGGAATTTTAATCTCATCTACAGGAGCAAAAAATGTCGCACGCATAGTAAATACAATCGCTCCAAAACCTAAGGTTAAACACATTCCAAAATAAATATTTAATTTTTCATGAGGCATAAAAATAAAAATTAAAATCGCAAAAGCTGCTAAGACTAAGGCAAATCTTAAATATTTAGTTGATGAATGAAATTTTTTATCTGCCAAATATCCACCTATAGGACCGCCGACTAATTTTAAAGTGTATTGATTGATAATTCCATAAGCTCCAACTAAAGCTATTGGCATACCATAAATATCTTTTAAAAAAGGTATAAATGAAGTCAAACCGCAGTATATAGAATAAATAGTAAAAATAGTTAAAGAAACCACCCAAATTTCAGGAGTTTTTATAGCCTTTACAACTCCATTCCAAGCAGCTTGATTTTTACTGATTTCATTACCTTGTTCATCGGTTGTATTGATCTTATCATCTTCAAGTAAAAAATAAGCCAAAACACCTGCGATAATTACACAAACACTATAAAAAAGTATAGCGGCTTTTAATCCACCTGCTCCTGATCCTAAAAGTAAAAAAATTCCTAAAGCGCTAAAAGCAACAATAGTATCTACAACCCCTCTTCCAGCTTCTAAAAAACCAAAAAGTCTTCCTTGTTGAGTAGAGTCTCCAAGTAAGCGAATTGCCTTTAAAAGAACAGGCCAATAAATCACTTCACCAAACAAAGCTAACAATCCCCAAGCAATTAAAATACCATAAAATGATGGAAAAGTAGAAATATAAATTCCCACCAAACCAACACATACTAAGGAAAATGGAATAAGAATTTTCTTAGAAAATCTATCTGCTATATAAATTGAAGCGAAATTTCCAACCGTTTGGACTATGCCATAAACTGAAAGCGCAAGACCAATTTGAGTATTACTAAGACTCATAAATTCTTGCATAGGAACATAAAAAGCATCCTTTAAGGAAGAGAGTTTAAAGACAGTCCCCCCCCCCTATGACTAAAACAATGAAAGTAAACCAGCGAATAGGTTTTGTCTGCATAGCATTCTCCTAATCAATAGAATCATTAAAATTATCTTAGCATAAAAAACACCATTTGAATAAAATTAAAATATATTTTAATTAAATTTAAATAAATAATGTTACTTTTGGTAATAATTTCATCCTATCAAGTATAAATTAAGTATATTTTGATATAATTAAAAGTTTGCATAGTCAAAACTTTGCAAAATCCTTGCTCATTTATTGGGCTTAATATCCACAAGGAGAATTTATGAAACATTATGAGGTTTTATTTATTTTAAAACCAACTCTTACAGAGGAAGAAGTTAATACTAAGTTGGAATTCGTCAAAGAAGTCCTTACAAAAAATGGTGCAGAAATCGAAACTGTTGTTCCAATGGGCACTAGAAAACTCGCTTACAAAATTAAAAAATATGAGCGTGGAACTTATTTTGTTATTTATTTTAAAGCTCCTCCTAAATTAATTGCTGAGTTAGAAAGAGTTTTAAGAATCACAGAAGAAATTATTAGATTTTTAATCGTAAAATATGAAAATAAAAAAGAGATTGCGGCTTGGGAAAAACTAAGTCACGGTATCAAGCAATCTAAAAAAGAGATTAAACCTTTAGATACTCCTGAAATTCAATAAGGAATACAATGTTTAATAAAGTTGTTTTGGTTGGTAATCTTACGCGCAATATAGAAATGCGTTATGGGCAAAATGGTAATGCGATTGGTGCTTCAGCTATTGCTGTAACTAGACGTTTTACTGTAAATGGAGAAAAAAGAGAGGAAACTTGCTTTATTGATATCAGCTTTTATGGCAGAACAGCAGAAGTTGCAAATCAATATCTCACAAAAGGATCAAAAATTTTAATCGAAGGGCGTCTAAGATTTGAACAATGGAGCGATCAAAATGGTCAAAATCGTTCAAAACATAGCGTCCAAGTTGAAAATATGGAAATGCTAGGAGCAAACAATACACCTCAAAATAGTGGAAATTTTGGTAATTCATATACAAATTACGAAAATCAAAGCTATGATCCTTATGCAAGTCAAAGCAATTTTGAAAAAGCTCCACAAAAAACACCAAACTCTAACCAAAACCAAGAGAAAATTAAAGAAATTGATGTCGATGCTTATGATAGTGACGACACAGATTTACCATTTTAAAAAGGATTAATTATGGCAGAAAAAAGAAAATATTCTCGCAAATATTGCAAATATACGGAAGCAAAAGTTGAATTTATAGACTATAAGGATACAGCTATGTTAAAACATGCTCTATCAGAAAGATTTAAAATTATGCCTCGTCGTTTAACAGGCACAAGTAAAAAATATCAAGAAATGGTTGAAGTAGCGATCAAACGTGCTAGACACGTTGCACTAATTCCTTATATAGTTGATAGAAAAGAAGTGATTAGTAATCCTTTTGAAGGATTATAATAAAAAGCAAAGGTTTTTTACCTTTGCTTGATTATTTATTTTACCAAAGCATATTTTAAAACTTCATCGAAATTTTTCACGGCAATTATTTTCATATTGTCCTTAACTTCGCTAGGAATATCTTTTAAGTCTCTTTCATAATTTTTCTTTGGAATTAAAGCGATTTTTATATCAGCCTTGTAAGCAGCAATGAGTTTTTCTTTTAAACCTCCTATAGGCAATACATTTCCCGCCAAATCAATCTCACCCGTCATTGCAACATCGGCACATACTTTTTTATCACTAAAAACAGAAGCAATTGCAGTACTTATAGTAATACCTGCACTTGGTCCATCTTTAGGGGTTGCACCATCTGGAACATGAATGTGCAAATCATAATGATCATAAACATTGCCTTTAGAATCTAAGATAAATTTTTTAGGAACTTTGATTTTACCTTGATCAATCAAAACTTTAATCACGCTAAAAGCAATTTTAGCTGATTCTTTCATCACGTCGCCTAAGCTACCAGTTAGAGTTAAATTTCCTTTGCCTTTTATCTTAATCGCCTCAACTTTTAATACATCACCACCCACACTTGTCCAAGCCAAACCATTAACCTGTCCTATACGGTTTTCTCCATCATTTTTTTCAATCTCAAAAACCTTTTTATCTAAAAATTCCTCTAGATTTTTAACATTAATATTTACTTTTTTTATCTTTTCTAAAAGTAATTTTTTTGCACTTTTTCGACAAATTTCAGCTACTTTTCTACGTAAATTTCTCACACCTGATTCTCTAGTGTATTCGCTAATAATAAGTTCTATAGTTTCATCATTTATACTTAATTCACTGGCTTTTAATCCATGTTTTTTAAGTTCATCTGGAATAAGATATTTTTTAGCAATATGAAATTTCTCATTAGGTGTATAAGAACTAAGCTCTATAAATTCCATCCTATCTCTTAAGGGTGCTGGGATATTGCTTATATCATTTGCGGTAGCTATAAAAATGATCTTACTTAAATCGATATTGAAATTTAAATAATAATCTCTAAATTTTGAATTTTGCTCTGGATCAAGGATTTCTAAAAGAACAGCACTCGGATCCCCTCTAAAACTTCGGTTTAATTTATCTATCTCATCTAAAACAACCACTGGATTAATTTGCTTTGCTTCTATAAGCCCTTGAGTAATACGTCCTGGCATAGCTCCTATATAAGTGCGACGATGCCCTCTTAATTCATTTACATCCTCAAGCCCTCCTAAAGCAATACGGATAAGTTCTCTTTTTAACGCTTTTGCAACCGAGTTAGCCAAAGAAGTTTTTCCCACACCAGGAGGACCATAAAGACAAAGTATAACTTTGGCTCCATCTTTATCGGAAACCGAACGTTTTTCTAAAAGCTCTTTAACAGCAAAATACTCCTCTATACGCTCTTTTGGCTTATTTAAGGCATAATGATCGTTATTTAAATGCTTAGATACTTCTTTGATATCAAGCTTTTTTTTGGATATTTTTTCAAAAGGAACATCTAAGGCCGTTTCAATGTAAGTTTGTATCATAGACGCTTCAGAATTATCCTGATGAATACGATCAAATTTATCAATTTGTTTTTTAATCTCTTTATAAGCATCTTCATGCATAAATTTTTTCTTATTTTCTAATCTTTTATAGTATTCTCTAACCTCATCTTCTTTTTGAGAATCACTTCCTAACTCTTTTTGAATTTGTCTGAGTTGCTCTTTTAAGAAATATTCTTTATTTACTTTATCAATACGAGAATGGACTTTATTTTTAATTTCTTTTTGAATTTTATTTGCTTCAATTTCTTGAGCTATTAAATCAATTAATTTTAAAAGTTTTTCTTCTAAATTGGTCAAAATAAAAAAACTATAAGCATCTTGTTTTTTAATACGTATAATATTTAAAACTAAATCGCAAATTCTAGAAGCATCCATTCCTTCATCAATCGTTCTAAGCAAGTCAGGAGAAAAATAATGACTGATATTAGCTAATGCCTTGATTTTTTCTTTCAAAACTCCAAGCAAGGCTTCTTTTTTAGTATTATCCAAAGGTTCTTCTTCGATTAAATTTATAGTTGCCTCTAAAGGTTTATTTGAAATTGGTTTTATAATTCTAGCTTTAGCATAACCTTGAAATAGTATCTTAACTCTTCCATCAGGCAAAGGTACTTTTCTCATAATAGTACCCACAACCCCACAATCATAAATTTCATCAAAAGTTCTTCCGTTTTCAAATTTAGAAGGAGCAACAAAAAGCATAGAATCTTTTTTAATTGCAAGATCTAAGGCTTTCATATTTTCAGAATCATTGATAAAAATAGGTGTAATCATAAAAGGATATAAAAATAATTCATCTTCTACCAAAACAGGCAAATCAGCTGGATATTTTTGTATGTCTTCTATTTGCATTATTTTCCTTTAAAATTAAAATTTTTCAAATATGCTTCTATACCAAGGAAGTTCTGGCTTTATAATACTTTGCTTATAAAATTCACTTTCTCTTAGTTTTTGTTCGTAAATTTCTGCACTTTGAGTGTGTCCGGTTCTATAGTATAAATCTTTAATTGTATCATTAAGATAAAAAATCGCTAAATTAAATTTAGTCAGCATAGTTTGCACCAAAGGATTATACTCTGTATCAGGATAATCTTGTAAAAAATCACTGATTTCTTTTTGACTCTCAAGCATTAGTGCTTGATTTCGATTTGGCACCCCAAAAGCATCAAATTTAGCCTTTATTTTTAAATAACGTATATAATCAGCATTGCGAGAACTGCCAAATTTTTTATTATATTCATCCAAATAAAACTCAGCCAATTGATACTCTTCTTCATCAATATGGGCTTGTGCTAAAATTATAAGCGTGGTTTCTAAAAGCGGATTAGAAACGTGTTCGCTGGCCATACCATTATAATGCTCATCAGCCTTTTCTAAATCTTTATCCTGTAAATCTTTAATTATTTGTTTATACCACTCTTTTGCAGTTAAATTATACAAACCCTCATTGGTCTTTACACTACATGAACTTAAAAAAATTCCTATTAAAATAAAAAGAAAAAAATTTTTTTTCATTAATTTACGCCTTTTAAAATATCTTATTAAAATCATTATTTTACGATTATTTTTTGTAAATTATAATAAATTTAGATAAATAAATTTAAAATTTGGAACTAATATTGCTTATTTTATGATAGAATAATGATTATAAATCTTGAGGAGAAAAAATGACCTTAGCTGTTAAATGTCCCATTTTAGGTTTTGAAGAAACTAAAAATATGGAATTTTCAACTATAGATGAAGTATTTGTAAGATTAAAAAGTCTAGATGGCAAAAATTTTTCATTTGTACTTATCAATCCTTATCTTATAAGACCTGATTATGAATTTGATATACCAACTTATTATCAAGAATTGCTTTCTTTAACACCTGATTCTAACATGAAAATTTATAATATAGTAGCCATTGCTAAAAGCATAGAGGAGTCCACTGTAAATTTTTTAGCCCCTGTGGTTATCAATCTTGATAATAATACTATGGTTCAAGTTATACTTGATACAGTTAATTATCCTGATTTTTTTCAAGCTGATCAAATTTCTAACTACATCAAAAAAAATGAAAATGAATAATTAAAATACTTAAAAATATAATTTTTAAATACAAAAATAGCATTTTTTATCCTCAGGGAAATGCTGTTTGTATTTAAAAATTTTTAAATACAAATGAATGAAAAACGCTTTCTCTATTTTAGAAATAATTATTTCAATTATAATTTTAAGCATAATTTTTATAAGTCTTTCAAAACTATTTTTTTATTTTCATCAAAATGAAAAAAAATTAGATATTTTTCAAAAATTATACACACTCCAAAATGAACTTTATCTAAATCCCAAGCAAAAAGACATTACACTTCATACTCAAGAATTAAAAGATTTAAAATTTAAAGAACATTATATAGAGAATGATTTGTTTAAATTTAAAAGACTTTACATAAAAGATCAAAATTACACTTTCTATTTTCTACCATGAAAAAAGCTTTTACCCTTTTTGAATTCATCATTGCACTTCTTTTAGCTGGAACAATACTTGCCATACTTTCTAAACCTTTATGGGAATTTTATCAACTCAATAATAAAAATTTAAAATCAAAAGAACTTGCCACCAATACGCATTTAACACTACTTAAAATAGAAAAATTACTCCAATCTTGCATTGATATGAGTCTGATAGATGAGTATTCTATCCATTGTTTTTTAAAAGATGATTTATTGATTCTTGAAGATAAAAAGACACGTTTGCTTAACTCCGCTTTAATTTTAAAAAATAATGCTACTTTATATTCTCCAAAAAGCGATTTACAAACCCAACTTCAAAATAGAAAAGCACTTTATAAGGATGAACAAAACATAGTTTATGGCTTACACGATCATCAAATTAAAAAAATTTTTATTCTATCAGAAAACAATCTTTCAAGTTCTTTTATTGGGGACTTTATACCTATAAGTGCTGAGTTAAATCTCATTTTTAAAGACAATCAAATTCATTATGAAATCAAGCCAAAATTTAACGATGAATTAAAACAAAAAGCCATCTTAGCCGAAAATATAAGTTTTTTCAAAATGCAAAATTCCAAATTAAAAATATGTATGAAAAACCAAAAGCAAGAATATTGTCTTGAAAAAAGATTATTTTTATGAAAAAAGCTTATATTTTAATCACTCTCATAGTTTTAATATCTTTTTTAGGATTTTGGCTGAGTTTAAACACTACACTTTTAAGCTACACGCCAAGATTTATAAGAGATACGTATTATTATTTACAAACACAAATACTCATTGATGAAAAACTCGCCAAATATTTATTATATAAAGCTAAATTAGAAAATAAAGAATGTTTAAATTCCATCACTTTAAACTATCCTAATCCAAATGATAAAATTCAAATCACTTATTATTACCCCATCGCTAAGTGTGAAAATTTTAAACTTATATCCATCAATCAAGACGCAAATTTAAGCAAAGATGGGATTATAATTGCTCATATTAGCATAGCCTTAAATTCTCAAAAAGGAGTTAATGATGAAATTTTAATCAATAAAACCTTCATTTTGCACACAAAAGAAAATTTCTGGCTTAAACCCAAAAAAACTAAATTATACTAGTCTAGACTCTAACTTTTTAGCCAAAGCAACACAAGCTTCAATACTTTGTTTTTCACACACAAAAAGATTTTTAAAATTCAAAAGCTTTTTTGCTGTACTATTTCCAATACTTATAGCGATATCATCTTCATGCAAACTATAATTTTTTAAAAAATTTTCCACACTTAAAGCAGAAGTAAAAATAAATATCGAAGGATGTATTAAAATTTCACCGCTTGATTTAAAAACATTTTCATAAACAATAACTTCATCCAAATCAACACCATTATTTCTTAAATCTAAATTTAAACTCGAAGCTATGATTTTTGCTCTTAAATAAAGACATTTTTTATTTTCCAACTCTTCTTTAAATTCTTGAAAAAAATCACTAGCATAAGATTTTTTAGCAATTTTAATATTTTTAAATCCTAATTTTTGGGCAAAACAAGCCGTATTCTCGCCTATGGTATAAACTTCCATATCCAAATTTAAAGGAATTTTGTTTTTTTGTAGAGCTATTAAAGCATTTTTTGAAGTACAAATTAAAGCATCATATCGATCTAAATTGAGTTTAATATCAAAAAAAACAATCTCATTTAAGATAAGATTTTTCACTCCCTCAAAAGGAGCTTTATTTAGAAGATAAATTGGCACAAAAAGTTTCCTTAAGTTTCTTTGCACTTAAATAAGGATCACTAGCTTCCATGATGGCTCTAACAACAGCAATTCCAGTCAAAGCAATACCTTTTAATTCAGATATCACCTCTTCATCAATCCCGCCTATGGCCACTACGGGTATAGGACTTTTTTTGCAAATTTGCCCTAAAGTTTCTAAACTTATAAGGGAGCTTTCTTTGGTTGGCGTTGCCCTAATTGCACCACAACCTAAATAATCAGCACTTTCTATAAAATCAAGTTGTTCTAAGGTTTTTAAACTTAAACCTATTATTTTTTTCTCTCCCAAAAGCTCCCTTGCGATCTTAACTTGCAAATCTTCTTGTCCTAAATGCACACCATCGGCATTTAAAGCTAAAGCTATATCGATTCTATCATTAATTAAAAAAGGTATTTCATAAGTTTTACAAAGCTTTTGCACCTTTTTTCCTAGCTCATAAAACTCGCGAGAATTTAGTTCTTTTTCGCGCAATTGAATTATACCAACTCCGCCTTTAATAGCATTTTCAAGTATATTTAAAAATACCTCATCGCTTCTTTTTCCTCTGCTTGCAACAAGATATAATTTTAAATCAAGATTATTTTTCACTTAAAAACCTATAAAAATGATTGGTTGGCCCACAACCTTTGCCTAAATTTAAAGAATAATAAATCGCATTTTTAACGTATTCTTTTGCACTACTGACTGCTTCTAACAAATCATAACCCTTAGCCAAATTACTTGCAATAGCTGAAGAAAGAGTACAACCCGTTCCATGTGTATTTTTAGTTTCTATACGCTCACCTTTTAAAATATGGATTTCTTTACCATCAAAGAGTACATCGTTTGCATTATTTTCACTATGTCCGCCTTTAAGTAAAACGGCTTTAGCACCCAAAGTACATAAATATTTTGCCGCTTCTATCATTTCTTCTTCATCTTTGATTTTAAAACCACAAAGAAATTCTGCTTCTGGTATGTTTGGGGTGAGTAAATCCGCAAAAGCAACAATCGTTTTTTTAAAAAAATCACAATTTTCTTCAGGCATTAAAGCGTAACCATTTTTAGCAAACATCACAGGATCAATAACCAAATTTTCCGGTTTGTAAAGCTCTAAATTTTTCGCAACACAGCTCATAAGCTCACAACTTCCTATCATTCCTATCTTAGTTGCCTTTGGCACTATATCTTCAAAAACAGCTAACATTTGCTCATCCACGCTTGAAGTTGGTATATCATGTACTGAAATAACCCTTGCTGTATTTTCAGCCACAACACTTAAAATTACACTCATGCCAAAAAGCTCGTGAGCGCTAAAAGTCTTTAAATCCGCTTGAATTCCAGCTCCACCACTACAATCGCTTCCCGCTATTGTTAAAACAGGAATCAAATCACTCCCTTTTGCTCTCATCATCCCTCCTTTAAAATTTGAATCAATTTTTCACCCTCAAGGCTTAATTTTTTACCCTTAAAAGCGAGTTTTCCAAAAGCAACAATCAAAGCATGAAAAATCTGATAAAGTTCATAAAGCTCATAAGATTTGTTTAAAATTTTGCATAAATTTTCTTGTTCGTTTTCTATACCACTTTGAAAAAATTCCCTCAATTCTTCATAATCTTCAAATTCATATCCTAAAAATAAAGCAAGTCTATGAGTGTAACTATCGACAACCAAAATTTCTCTTTTGCAAAGATAATTTAAAATACTATCCACACTTTCAAAACCTAAACCTTTAATCTTTAAAAGCCATTCCCTAGAAACATTTTCCTTAAAATTATCCAAATCATTGTATTTTTTTAAAATCGCTTCAATTAAATCTTTTAAACGCTTTGCTTTAGTATTGTAAAATCCACTTGGCTTTATAAGCAATGCAAGATTGTGATTTTCTATTTGACTAATTTGCTCTAAAGAAATGATTTGAGAATTTCTAAGATTATTTAAAGCTTTTAAGACATTATTCCAATTTGTATTTTGCGTTAAAATAACAGAAATTAATAATTCAACATCACTTAAGCCCTGATTTTCAAGCCAATCAAATTCTTTAAAATCCAAATTTAAACTCAACAATTTTTTAAAGATTTCTGCTCCGTTCATACAATATCCTTTGAGATATTTTGATTTTCATCTATTTTTCTTAAATATGTTAAAATAGCATCGATAACATCATCATCATCTTTGCTTCTTGCTTTGATAAATTCTTTTTCATCATTAAAATTTATAAATTGAATATTTTGTTCAAAATTGCTGATTACTTTAAATTTGCCTAAGGCTAAAATTTTAATCATCATTAAAGATAAAAATTGCTTAGTATAAACATCAAGCTTACCAAAACGATCTTCAATTTCACCTTCGATTTCATAAATTTCATTGATTTTTTCACACTTACTCAAGCGACGATAAATTTCAAGTCTAAGGCGATCTTCAGAAATCAATTCTGAATTTAAAAAAGCATTGATATTTAATTTTAAATCAATTTTTTTCTCTTCAAAAATTTCTTTTTTTGTTAAAGCATTGAGTTCATCCTCTAGCATTTTCAAATAAAGGCTAAGTCCTATTTGTTCCATATGCCCACTTTGATCAATTCCTAATAAATTTCCTCCACCTCTAATCTCAAGATCATGATAAGCCAAAACAGATCCTGCTCCTAAAAAAGAATTGCTTTCTAAAGAAATTAAACGTTTTAAAGCATCTTGAGTGATATTTTCTTTATTTTCAACTAAAAAATAACAATATCCTTGCTTATTACTCCTTCCAACTCTTCCACGCAATTGATGCAAATCAGCCATTCCAAAACGATCACTTTTTTCTACAATCATAGTATTAGCATTGGCCAAATCAATGCCATTTTCAACTATAGAAGTGCTTAAAAGCAAATCATATTCTTTATTTTCAAATTTAAGCATTTCTTCTTCTTGTACTTTTGCATCGATTTTAGAATGCAAGACTAAAATTTTTAAATTTTTAAAAAGTTCAAGCAAATGTTTTTTGCATTGTTCAATACTTGCTATGTGATTGTGAATATAAAAAATTTGCCCTCCACGTCTTAATTCTCTAGAAATAATTTCTTTTAAAAGCGCATCATCGCTTTCTTTAACAAAAGTTCTCACATCCAGTCTATCTTCTGGCGGAGTTTGCAATACGCTATAAGATTTTATAGAGCTTAAAGCCTGATTTAAACTTCTTGGAATAGGAGTAGCTGACATGGATAAAAGATGTGAATTTTGGGTTAATTCTTTTAATTTTTCTTTTTGTTTTACTCCAAATTTATGCTCCTCATCAATAATCACAAGAGCTAGATTTTTACACTGTAAATTTAAAAGCGCATGAGTGCCAACAATAACACAAGGTTTTTCTTGATCTAAATATTCTAAAAGTGCTTTTTTCTCTTTAGAATTTGTAAAACGATCAAGCTTAAAAATAGGAATTTCAAAATTTTCAAAACGTTTTTTCAAAGTCTTAAAATGCTGATGTGATAAAAGCGTCGTTGGTGCAAAGAAAAAAACACTAAATCCGCTTTTAACCACGGGATAAATGGCATTCATGGCAACTTCAGTTTTACCAAAACCCACATCTCCGCTTAAAAGCCTGTCCATAACTTTACCGCTTTGAAAATCTTGTAAAATTTCCTCACACACCTTAACTTGATCTTCGGTATAGGAAAATCCGGCTTTTGAGGTAAAATATACCTGTTGGGCATAATCAACTTTGATTGGCTTTGGCTTAATCAAAGATCTTTTAGCCGCCATAGCAACAATCTCAGAAGCAATGGCTAAAAGCTTGACTTTTAATTTTTCTTTTAATTTAATAAAAGTGGTTTTTCCTAGACGATCTAAAAGTGGAATAGAACCACTTGTAGCTAAATATTTGTCTATAAGATATAAATTTTCAACTGGCAAAAGAAGTTTATCGCTATTTTGATATTCAATAGAAACAAATTCTTTTTTAGCTCCCGCTACGCTGATCATCTCAAGACCTAAAAATTTACCCACGCCATAATCTTCATGGACAATAAAATCGCCTTGTTTTAGCTCATCTATGATTAAATTTGCTTTGCGTTTGTATTTTTGTTTTTCTTTTTTATTGAGTGAGATAATCAATTCTTCATGAGTGATTAAATTTAAAATCAACTCACTTTTTGCAAAATGAATATTTGAAAATTCATCTAATTCTAAAGCTTTAAAAAGAGCCTCATTTTTTGCCAATACCGTAATCTTTTTATTTTGATGAAAATAAAAAAAATCTTTATTATAAAAACTTTTCAAATCTTTATATTTTTTTACTTCAGGTATAATTCTAGCATTGATCTTGCTTAAATCTTTTTGCCATTCCTGTTCATCAAATTTTTTAATACTAACAAAATCAAGCTCTAAATAATCATAAAAATCATCTATACACCAAAAGCCCAAAGAATTGATATCATTGATTAAAGTATTACTTTCAAAATGCTCTAAATTATTTTGAAAATTTTCATAATCTGAATTTGAAAAATGGTTTAAAAATGGACAAATTTCAAAACTCTCATATTCTTTAGCTATGGATTTTTGCGTCGCAAGATCAAATTTTCTAATGCTTTCTATCTCTTCATCAAATAATAAAATTCTAATTGGAGTCTCTTCATTGATGCAAAATATATCGATAACCTCACCTCTAATACTCACCTCACCTTTATCTTGCACCATATCAACAAATTCATAGCCTAATTTTACAAGTTCATCACGAAATTCATTGATTTTAAATGTATCTTTTTTAGATACAACATAATTTTTTAAATGATTTTTAGAGGGAAGTTTTTTTAAAACAGTAGATAATGGAGAGATTAAAATTTTATCATTGTTTTCTTTATGATAGGCATTTAAAACTTTACAAATTTCAAAAAGTTCTTTAGAAAATGCCCTTAGATCATCCCCAAATTCAGCTCTAAAATCTGGTAAAACAAAAGTTTTAAAACCTTGATAAAGAGAAACTTGAGTCAATAAAAAAGCTTCTTTATCATTTTCACAAAGCACAAGTTGCGGTGCTTTATTTTCTTGCAAGTATTCAAAAAAATTAGCTTGCATTTATTCTTCTGGTGTATTTTCTATTAATTTAACCGGTTCATCTTGCTTGATCTTGCTCACCCCATTAAAGCGTCCGCCATTTTCTATAGCTAATTCTTTAATATTGATATCTCCATTAACCATTCCACCGGTTAAAATTTCTAAACTATTTGCCTCTAATTCGCCCTCAAAATAACCATTTACAACGATTTTATCAGCCTTTAACTCGCCTTTTAAATTACCATTCTTACCGATCACTACAATACTTTCAGAATGTATAACTCCACTAAGCTCTCCATCCACATGGAGCATTGAGGCAAAATAAAATTTACCTTCTATTCTAGCACCTGAAGAAATTACTGTTGTTTCTGAGTTTGAGGTAGATGCTGCGCTGTGACTGCCTTTACTAAAGATTGCCATGGAACTCTCCTTTCTTGATTAAAAAAATTATTCATATTTTTTCTTTGTAAATTTAAAAAATATAATGGTTCTAGAGTTTTATTGATAAATCTCACCTCATAATGCAAATGCGGCCCCGTTGAAAGACCAGTATTTCCACTATATCCTATCAATTGTCCTTTGGTAACAAATTGCCCTGCTTTAACAACATCTCTGCGTGTCATATGTGCAAAAACAGTTTTAAAACCAAAATTATGGAGTAAAATAACATTATAGCCATATCCATTATCGCTATATCCTGCAAATTCCACAACCCCATTTGCTGTAGCATGTACAGGAGTACCAATTTCTGCTCTTAAATCAATACCTGGATGAAATTCTTTTCTTTTTAAAAGCGGATGTTCTCTCCAACCAAAATTTCCCGTGATACCCTTATTTTCTATAGGCCACCCATTAGGAATTTGCTTTAAAATCTCAACTTGTTGCTCATTGGTTAATTTGAGATTTTCCAATCTATCTGTAATTGTAAGATTATTTTCAGCTTCTAAACCCAAAGCTTCCTCAAAAGAAGCAATTTTATCTTCGATAGCTGCGTATTGCTTTGCTTTTTCTTCAATTTTTTTCTGCATTTGAATATTAGAATGTTCAAGCTCTTTACTTTTTGCCAAAAGTTCTTCTCTTTTTTTACTCACATCTGTAACTTTACTGTCAAGATATTTGATATAAAAACCACTAAAAATTAAAAATAAAAGCACAAAAGCAATAATATAAATAAAAATTTTTTTAATAATCTGATTCAGATAAAAATGTTTAGAACCATTAATATCTGTGATTGTAATTGTAAATTTATTTTTTATCACTCCATTCCTTTAAAAAATTTTCTACTAAAGCAAAAGAACCAAATACTAAAGTTTTTTTCTGTTTTTCTAAAAAATTGAATTCTTCGCATTTGATCCCTAAAATATTAGCTAGATTATAAATTTCATTACTTATTAGCTTTCTTTCTATGCTAACATATTTGTATATTTTAATTGTATCAATAATAGGCTTTAATGTTTTTAAAATTTCAAAAACATCTTTATCTTGATAAGAATTATAAACCAAAATTATTTTTTCACCCATAAATTGATCACGCAAAGCAGCAGCTGCCATTACATTATGTCCAACATCTATATATAAATTTGGCTCTAATTGCTCAAGTCGCCCTTTAAGATTTAATCTTCCCAATTTAGCTAAAGCTGCTTTTATTTTTTCCTTAGAAAGCAATATCTCAAAAGCATTTAAAGCTAAGATTAAATTATGTTTTAAATATAAAGGTAAATTATATTTTTGAATATAATTTTGAATTAATGATAAATAATCGCCTTCAAAATTTGAAGCAAAGATAAGATCAATATTTTTTAGTTTAGCAATTTTTTTTGCCATTTGTAAAACAACTTCTTCTTGCTCTGATGAAATTAAAGTTTTTTTTGACATAACTTTAAGTTTAGTTCTTGCAATTTCTTCCAAAGAATCACCTAAAATTTGCATATGATCAAAACCTATTTTTGTAAAAATGCTCATTTTTTTTTCAAAAACTGAAGTTGCATCATATTCTCCACCTAAACCTGCTTCAAATATAACATAATCACATTCTCTAAAAAGCACAGCTGCAAGAAAAGTAGCGTATTCAAAATAACTTAGCTTATTTAATTCTTCTTTGAAAATTTTTTCCAATTGCTCATGGGCTTGTTCTAATTCCCCATCACTAACTATATCTTTATTTTTATAAAAACGTTCCTTAAAGTCAAATATATGAGGACTAGTATAATGTCCAACGCTATATCCTACATTTTCTAAAAGTTGTGTTAAAAAACGTCCGGTGCTTCCTTTGCCATTAGTTCCAATGATTTGAATTACTGGTTTTAATAAAAGTTGATTTTTGTATTTTTCATACATTCTAAACATTAAAAAACGATCAATTCTATCATAGCAAAGACTTTTCTTTGCTAAAAAATCATTCACCTTATTCTGTATCATGTTTTTGATTTAAATCAGCAATTTGGCTTATTAATTCTTCTAAGATATTGATATCTGGATTACTTTGCTTATCTAAATAAGCTGTATCAATCTTTGGCGTAATAACATCTTGCTTATAAATAAAACGAAAATTCTCAATAGTCTTTAAATTATCATTTACAAGCCTAGAAACTTCTTCTTTGCTTTTCCCTGGAGAAATAATCAAATAGCTTTTTTCATCAATCATCCAAAGTTCATCAAATTCATTGCAACTATCTTTTAAAATTTTTTTAAAACGAACAAAAATTTCATTTAAACTCCCAACTCCATATTTTTCCATAATAAAACGATAGTTTTGTATAGAGAATAAAGCTAATGCATAATTTACTTTATATTTTTTGAAATTTTCATCCAATTTCTCAAGCTCTTTAACAACAGTCCAAGATTCTCTCTCTTCAAGACTTTGAGTGAATTCAATTTGGGTATTTAAAGAATTAATCTTTTCACTAAGCTGCTCAAGCTTTTTCTTTAAAAACTCAAAACTAATCTTAACCTCACCCTTTTCATCTGGATTTAAAGTGTTAACAAAATCCATATTTTGCTGATTAGTCTTATTTAATAAGCTAAAAAGCTCATAGATCTTTTTTAAATTCTCATTGAAAAAATTTAAATTTTTTTGCACATACATATTATCAACCATCACTCGGTGACTAACAATTTCTAAAAGTTCATTTTTAAAATTATTTTCATTGATTAAAAAAGCTTTTTTAGATAAATTTTGTGAAAACCCTTGAATTTTAAGATCATCCACCAAAGAAGGATTTAAACAAGACGTTAAAAGTTCGCAAAAATATTCTAAATTTCTTTCTCCAAGTTTATTTAAAAGTTTCTTAATTACTGTGTCAAAATCATCAAATTTACCAATACCATACTTTCTCATCTCATTATCAAAATCATTTTCTTCATAACTTTTTTCCAATTCTTTCCATTTTTTGGAAAGCAAATAAATACTTTCGCTATCCATAGTTTTAGAAATTCTTATCGAAGTAATTTTTGCTAAATCTCTAATTTTTTTATCTTTGCTTACTTGTAAAGCCTTGCATAGAGTGGATAAAAAATCAAAAAATTCACTAAATTGCTTTCCACTTTGTCTATTAAGTACAGAAATTAAAAAAGTTATCAATTCCTCAATAGTACGAACAGGTTTTGAATCAAGTTCTTGTTGATAATTTGATAAAAGCAAAGCTTTGTATTTTTCCAATTTTACCTTGTTTAAGGTTGTAAGTTTATCTTTTTGTGCAATTTCTTCAAATACTTCAGTATAATTTTCAGGAGTAGGACGTAACTTCCTTTCCTTTAAAGCAATTAAAGTTTTTTTTGCGATTTCATTAATGTTGGGCAGCACGCTTATGACCTTTAATAGCTATAGCTGAAATAAATTCATCAAAAGCTTCACTTGAAGCAGAACGGATGGCATCATAACGCGCAGAATCACTTATGATACTATTAGGTGAAATATCAAAATTATAACTACCGCTTGTATTAAAATGCTCACTTGTGCCATCTTTAAAGATAACATAAAATTCCAAATTTAATCTAGCTTTATAGCTTACAACATAGCCATTCTTATCATAAATTAAAGGAATAAAATCAAGATTATCCATCTTAACATTGATAATATCATCAGCCTCATGCTTTAAGGCAAGCTTTCTTCCAAGTTTAGAAATAACCATTTCCTTAAGAGTATCAGCCACAAAAATACTATTTTTAGGATCTTGAAGGTTTAATTCTACATTAACATAAACCTTCTCATCAAAGATATTATCGGCTATTTTTGAAGTTGGAACATAGCCACAAGCTGAAAAAAACAACACTATAAAACTAATAAAAACTTTCTTCATTTAATCACCAAATTAACCAATTTTCCTTCAATATAAATTTCTTTGACTATATTTTTATCTTGAATCCATTTAAAAACGCTTTCTTTAGCTATTTTTAGAATTTCATCTTTACTAGCAGAACTTGAAATTTCTATCTCTGCGCGTTTTTTTCCATTAACACTTACGGCTAAATTTAGTATATCTTTTACAAAAACTTCTTCTTTTAATTCTAAAATTTTAAAATTTTCACATCCAAAAAGCTGTTCACTTAATTCAAAGCAAACATGAGGAATAATAGGCTCTAAAATATTTAAGATGATATAAAAAGCTTCTTGTTCTAAAGCTTCATTCTTGCAATTTGAAAGTGCGTTTAAAGCCTCCATGCAAGATGCAATCAAAGTATTAAATGCAAAGGTTTGAGTATATACTTCTTCAGATTTTTTCAAAGCTT
This sequence comes from Campylobacter sp. 2457A, assembly GCF_020135895.1. Classification (NCBI taxonomy): domain Bacteria; kingdom Pseudomonadati; phylum Campylobacterota; class Epsilonproteobacteria; order Campylobacterales; family Campylobacteraceae; genus Campylobacter; species Campylobacter sp. 2457A. The sequence goes on from NZ_JACHTO010000008.1 coordinate 62,119, forward strand.
CATATACTTTTAATCTCGCATATTTTTCTTCTTTGTTTAAATTTTCTTGCTTAAGCTCTAAAAGCTTTCCTTTTTTAACATTTTGCGCCTTATCATAAAGTCTGCAAATAAATCTATAGGCACCCTCAAGCGCATCATCATTCCACTCTAACTCTTTCGCAGGTGGTGCAGCAAATAAAATAAATAATCTTGCCGTATCGGCTCCATATTTTTTAATAATATCATCAGGATCTACAACATTGCCTTTAGACTTTGACATCTTAGCCCCATCCTTTAAAACCATACCTTGAGTTAAAAGTCTATCAAAAGGCTCACTATCATTTAAATATCCTAAATCTCTTAAAGCTTTTTGAAAAAATCTTGCATAAAGCAAATGTAAAATAGCATGTTCAATACCGCCAATATATTGATCAACATTCATCCAATATTTCATACTTGATTCATCCAAGGCTTTTTCTTGCCAAGTTTTTTCGTCACTTGCAAAACGTGCAAAATACCAAGAACTTTCAAAAAAAGTATCTAAAGTATCTGTTTCTTTGCAGGCTTTAAGACCACATTTTGGACAAGTGCATTCTTTCCAAGTTGGGTGCTTTTCTAAAGGATTTCCTTCTCCAGTGATCTCTATATCTTCAGGTAAAACAACAGGAAGATTTTCTATTTTTTGTGGAACTATGCCGCATTTTTCACATTTGATCATAGGAATAGGAGCGCCCCAATACCTTTGACGCGAAACCCCCCAATCTCGAATTTTAAAATTAATAGTTCTTTTTCCTATATTTTCTTTTTCAAACAAGGCAATGATTTTATCTCTTGCTATATTGCACTCTATTTCACTAAATTCACCACTTTCTATGAGTTTTCCTGATTTTTGCGTGTATGGAAGTTTAGAATCACACTCGATCACTTTTTTAATTTCAAGCTTATATTTGTTTGCAAATTCAAAATCTCTCTCATCGTGTGCGGGAACAGCCATAACCGCACCACTTCCATAATCAGATAAAACAAAATTAGCAACCCATACAGGAATTTTTTCTTTTGTTAAAGGGTGCAAAGCATAAATATCTAAAAAATAGCCCTCTTTTTCAGCACTTTGTCTTTCCCTTGGAGTTTGGTTTTGAATTTGCTTGATTTTTTCAATTAGCTTAGAATCTAAATGAGAATGATTAATAAGATTTTGGACAATTTTATGATTAACCGATAAAGCAATATAACTTACCCCATATATCGTATCAGCACGTGTAGTGAAAACATCAATATGATCTTCTTGGCTTTTTTCTTGGCTTTTTTCATCTAAAATAAGCTTAAATTCAAGACCTTCACTTTTACCTATCCAGTTTTCTTGCATCGTTAATACTTGATTTGGCCACTTATCTTTCAAATTTTTAAGCTCTTTTAAAAGCTCGTCCGCATAGGCAGTGATTTTTACATAATATCCTGGCATCTTTTTTTGGACAACCTCATGCCCACAACGCCAACATTTTCCATCTTCAACTTGCTCATTTGCTAAAACCGTTTGATCTTGTTCACACCAATTAACATTAGCTTCTTTAGTATAAATCAAACCTTTTTCATACATTTTAATAAAAAATTCTTGTTCAAATTTTGTATAAAGCGGATCAGAAGTAGCTAAAATTCTTTTTTTTGAAAAAGAAAAACCTAAAGAAAAAAGTTCATTTTTCATATAATCTATATTTTCATAAGTCCAAGATTTTGGATGTACCTTATGTTTAATCGCAGCATTTTCGGCCGGCATGCCGAAACTATCAAAACCGATAGGATGCAAAACATTGTAACCTATTTTTCGGTAATATCTCGATATGGCATCCCCTATGCTATAATTTCTAACATGTCCCATGTGGATGCGCCCACTTGGATAAGGAAACATTGATAAAATATATTTTTTAGGTAAAGAAAAATCATTTTTTGGTTCAAAATAATCATTTTGATCCCAAATTTCTTGCCATTTTTTTTCTATACTCTTTGCTTCATAAGCCATCAATTATTCTCCTTAAACTATTCCTTTTTCATACATAGAACGATTACGTTCTTTTTCTTGTTTTCTTTTGAGTTTTTCAAGCTCTTTATTTCTAAAATCAAGCACATTAAATTTAAACCAAAGTAAAGTCGGACTTGCTACGAAAATAGAACTTAAGGTTCCTGCTACAATACCCACTATAAGCGCTAAAGAAAATCCTTGTATCATTTCTCCGCCAAAAAAATACAAAATAACTACTGTAGCTAAAGTAAGCCCTGATGTTAAAATAGTCCTTGATAAAGTTGCCGATACACTTTCATTAATAATAGGTGCAAGCTCTGTTCTTTTGCTTGTTTTAATCCCTTCTCTTATCCTATCAAAAATAATGATTGTATCATTTAAAGAATATCCAAGCACAGTTAAAACTGCAGCTAAAGTATCCAAATTAACATCGATCTTAAAAAGAGAAATCGCACCCAAAGTTATGATCACATCGTGAATTTCACTAATAATTGCAGCCATAGCAAAACGCCACTCAAAACGAACTGCTAAATAAATTAAAATAGCGATCAATGAAATAACAACAGCGGTAATCCCTTTATTTCTAAGCTCATCTCCAACTTTTGGGCCTACAACATCAGCTCTACGAACTTCGAATTTTCCAGTATCTTTTAAAATTTCACTGATATAAGCGCTAATATCATTTCCTAGGCTCTCATTACTTCCTAAAAAACGGATGGTTACTTCATCTTTATTGCCAAATTCTGTCACAGATAGACTTTGAAAACCGCCTTTTTTTTCTAAAAGCTCACGAATTTGAGGTATAGGGGCGACTTCATTATCATATTTAAGCTGAATCAAAGTTCCTCCACTAAAATCAATACCGTATTGCAAACCTCTATCCCAAAGCAAATAAATTGATCCAAAAAATAGAAAAAAAGAAAGAGAAATTGCAGCAAATCGCATTCTCATAAAATCATAAATTTTCTTCTCGCTAAAAAACTGCATTATTTTCTCCTATATCCAAACCAAAATTTTGTATCATTGCTTTTTTCAATACGATGCATAAATAAATCAAACATTCCATGAGTTCCTAAAATAGCAGTGATCATAGAAACAACTATACCTATACCCAAAGTTACAGCAAAGCCTTTAACCGATCCTGTTCCATAAATATAAAGCACAACTGAAGTAACCAAAGAAGTAATATTAGAATCCACAATGGCACTCATAGCATTTTTATAGCCTTGCTCTATACTTGTTTTTATTTTTACTCCATCTCGCAAAAGCTCTCGGATACGTTCATTGATAATTACATTAGCATCCACAGCCATCCCCACAGTTAAAACAAGTCCTGCCATACCTGGTAGAGTTAAAGTAGCTCCAAACATTGCCATAATAGCAACAACAACTAAAATATTAACTATCATTGCAATATTAGCAAAAACTCCAGCTACGCGGTAATAAATTATCATAAAAACTATAATAAAAATAGACGCACCCGTTAAGGCCATCATACTCATTTTTATACTATCAGCACCTAAAGATGGTCCTATACTTCTTTGTTCTAAAAGTTTAACCGGTGCCAATAAAGCTCCACTTCTTAAAGCTACAGCTACATCACGCGCTTCTTCTTGGGTAAAAGCTCCACTAATTTGACCGCTTCCCCCGCCTATTCTTTCATTAATAGATGGAGCAGAATAAACTTTATTATCCAGCACGATTGCTAAACGTTTGCCAACATGAGACCCTGTATAATCAGCAAATTTTTTTGCACCTTCAGAATTTAAAGTAAAATTAATCACCGGATAATTACTTTTATCACTAAAACCAACCCTAGCATCTGTCAGCATTGATCCATCTAAAATAGGAACACTTTTTAACGGATATTTTAAATTTGGATTTCTAGAATCTGGGACTAAAATAAGCCCATAACTCGCTGCCTCTGCATCGCTCATAGTTGCAGCTTCTCCCATTTTAGAATCATCCACTTCCATAAGTTGTAAATGTGCTGCTTTGGTAATACGTTCCTTTGCTCTTAATTCATCTTCTTTGGTTTTAATACCTGCAAGTTCAACCAAAATTTTATCTTCACCCTGTCTAGCAACTGTAGGTTCAGCAAGTCCGAATTGATCCAAACGATTTCTGATCGTTTCAACAGCTTGTAAAAGTGCAAAATTTTCGATATTTTTAACTTCTTCTTGGGTAAAAGAAATTTGATAATGCATATTTTCATTTTGGATTTTTAAACCCTTGATTTCCTTAAGTAATTCATCTACTTTAGATACATCTGCATTATCAAGTAAGGTAAATTCTAATTTATCTCCATGAGTGCTTAATCCATCATATAAAATATTCTCTTTATTAAAAGAATAATTTAAAGAAGAGGCAATAGACTTGATTTTAGATTTTACTGCTTCTTCATTATCCACTCCTAAAAGCATATAAAGTCCGCCTTGTAAATCAAGACCTAGATTAATTTTGGCGCCTTTTTGAGATTGCAAAAAAGAAGGAAGTGAAAAAATCACTCCAAAGATAAAAACCGCTATAAAAACAATCAGTCTATAGGTTAGTTTAGAATTACGCATCAATTTTCTTTGCTACAAATTCTCGCGAAATTTTCGCAGTAACATTGTCTTCATTAAGCTTAACTTTGATAAAATCCTCTTCTGGTTTTACAACTTCACAAATAAGTCCACCAGTAGTAATGATTTTATCGCCTTTTTGCAAAGAATTAAGCATATCTTTATGAGTTTTTGCTTGTTTTTGCTGCGGTCTTATTACTAAAAAATAAAAAATAGCAAATAAAACAACAAGAGGTAACAATGAGGTTAAAATTGACTTTTCTTCCATATTTTTCCTTTATTCCAAAAAAATTAAATACTAATTCTACCATTTTTAAAATAATAAAAGTCTTTTTTGTTGCAATTTTACTTTCAAATCCAATTTATTTATCTTTTTTTGAAAACATTTTTACCCAAACTATAAGTCCATTTTTAGCGATTTGGGGCTTAATATTACTTTTAAAACATAAAAAAGCCAAAGAATACTTTTGGATAGGTTTTTTTACAGGAATACTTTGGTTTTGGTGGATAGGGCTTTCCTCAATTTATTTTAATCTTAGTTATTTAGTTCCCATTGTCATCTTTTTTATAGGATTGTTTTATGGCTTACTTTTTAGAATTTGTCATTGGTTGAAATTTGATTTTTTAAGACTTTGTGGAATTTTTTGCCTTAGTTTTATCCATCCCTTTGGGTTTGATTGGCTAAATTGGGGAATATTTACCGTTTATGGTTTTTTTGATACAAGTTATAAGGGCGTTATTTCTATTTTTTTAATCGCTTATTTTATTTATGAAGGTTATATTTCAAGATATTACAAAATAGCTATAGTTTTAATTTTGTTTTTCATGGGATTACAATACGATGAAAAACAAGCTCAAAAACTAGACATATCTTACAAATTAATCAATACAAATATATCTCAAGATCAAAAATTTTTAGCAGAAAATATAAAATCCAATACAGAATTCCTTTTAAAAGAAATCATTGAGGCAATTAAAGAAAACAAAAAATTAGTGATTTTACCTGAAACCGCTTTTCCTTTTGATTTGAAAAATACTCCTTATGAAAATTTACTCAAAAATTTATCTTATCAAATCACAATTATTACGGGAGCTTTTAATAGCGAAAATGATCATATTTACAACAGCACTTATATTTTTAAAGAAGGCAATGTCTATATACTTAATAAACATTATCTAGTTCCATTTGGAGAAGAAATTCCAATCTTTAAAGATCTCATTCAAAAATATTTTTTACCTAACACTCAAGAATTTTCTAAAGGTCCTATTCAAAGTAAATATAAACTCGATCATAAAATCATCACCAATGCAATTTGCTATGAAGCAACCAAAGAAAAAAATTATCAAAATTCTCAAATTATCATAGCCATAAGCAACAATGCTTGGTTTAATCATTCAAGTGAATATAAACTTCAACAATTATTGATGAAATTTTATGCAAGCAAATATGGAGTAAGCGTTTATCATGCAGTTAATGGCAAAGAAAATGCCCTAATAACCCCTAAAAAAATGTTAAGCAAAAGTTGGATGAAAGTATTTAAGAAATTTCATAAATCTTAATCATCCAATTCTTCACACATTTTTTCAAATTCTTGATAGTATTTCCAAGAAGCTACTATATCTGGGCGATGTTGCTTGATATAGGACAAATGATTTAAATTCATAATTTGCATGAATTTTGTTCTTAAAAAATGATTATTTTTTAAGAAAAATAAAATATCTTTTTCTGATAATTTTTTATTTTTTTCTATATTTTTTTGCTTTTCTAGGGAAGAAAAAAGAGTATTTAAATATTTTTCAATTTTATCTTTAAAAGATTTTATGCATTCAAAAAATAAATTTTTATCACTTTTATTTAGCAAAATTATAAATTTATCAAAATTAAAATTTAAAAATTTATTTAACTTTATATAATTTAATTCTTCATAATCAAATCCTCTATATTTATCATCTATAGTTATAATTATTTTTTTACCTATAAGAGTAAATAGATTTAATTTTATAGGTAGCCATGTATTATATTCTCCAAAATTATGTTTATAAAATTTACTATCTTTAATATTTGGTTTTTCAATATTAAAGATAGTGTTTAGCTTACACAAAGTTTGGAAAATTTTATCATGTAATATCTCACTCATATCAATAAAATATGTATTTTTTATATTTAGTAACTTTGCGGTTAAAACATCATGGAAATAGTAAGATAAACCATGTTTTTGAAGAACTCTATTTATAGCATTTAAAGTTGGCTTTTCTGCTTTACCTATCTCATTAACGTATGCTATTCTATTTTTTAAAAAAATATCAATATTAAAATCAAACTCAAGTTCATCAATAAAATTTATATTCCGTCTATTTAAATTTAAAAAGGCTTTTAAAATACTAATAGGATCTCTAACTAAACATAAATTATTTTTAACATTAATCAAATAATAATTTTTTTGATTAAAATATTCTCTAATCTGAAAATAAATCTTGCTATTTGATTTTTTCAAAAATAATAATTTATTATAACAATTGCAATAATCCAAAAATGGATTATTATTTTCATAATAGACGCATATCATATTTAATTTTTTCATAAAACTACTAAAACCAAAATTCCCTACCCCATGACTCCCCCAAAACACAAACTCATAATTATCCGGTAAAGGCAAATTCATTTCCCATGCAAGTTCAGCAGGTAT